>JAJSAA010000170.1 GCA_024274995.1 Deltaproteobacteria bacterium | reverse complement strand
TGGCGCTGCTGTCCAACTGGTATGACGATAGGCCGAGGTCTAATAACAGACCGTCTATTTCATCTATACCCAGCTCAACCAGCCGTTCAGGCAAATTAGCAAAATTATCATGGATATATTCGACCCGGCCGCCAAATTCAGCCAGGTTACGACGGGCCATGGCAATGGCATCGGTATCGAGATCAAAACCAATCAAGCGGCCGTCTGGGGCTGATCTCCTTAATATTTCACGGCTATGACCACCCATGCCAAGATTGCCGTCCACGTAAATACCGCCGGGGGCAGGATTCAGCAAGTCCATGGTTTCCGCCAGTAGAACTGGACAATGCGCCATGATCCCCCCTCTTACATGAGGCCAGCTTTTAAGAGGCTGACATCAAATTCGGCATAATCTTCCGCCGTGGGTTTATTCTCCTCTTCCCATGACTTTTTATCTAATATTTCAAAATAGGTCATTACCCCACTCAACACGACCTCACGGTGGATACCACCCTCTTCACGCAGCTTGGGCGGCAACAGCACCCGGCTCTGTTTATCGAGCTGACACTCCACCACCCCGCCGATGACATAGGTGGCCATTTTCTTCATTTCGGGTTGTTCCCGCATACTGGACAGAAGCCCGACCTCCAGCTTCTCCCATTGCGGAAAAGGGTAAGCCCGCAGACATTTATGCCAGGGGATAACCATGAGGCGCTCGTCATATTGACGGCGCAGAACATCCCGAAAGCGGGCCGGAATACTCAACCGGCCCTTACCGTCCAGATTATGTTCCGAGCGGCCGCGAAAATGATAAACCGGCCCTGGCGGTTGTTCTATGTTCATAGTTGAAGTTTTCCCAATCTTTCCACATTAACCCACATCATACTACTGTATATCTAAACCACCAAGGACATGTCAAGATTTTTTTAAAAAAGGGTTAAATTCAGCCAAAAGCATAACTCGCTGATTTAATTGATATAAAAAAACAACATACCATATAACGAAGCATTACAGACAAGCTACAACTATATATGGTACGCAGAAAAACATAACTACAATACAACGCGGCTTGATTTTGGATAGACAGCATTGTGGGGAGAAGTGGGAAGAGTTGAGGGAAAGTTTAAAAAACGGCAACCTCCTCATACAAAAAATGACGGATAGCGCCTTATCAACTTGATTTTTTGTTACGAACGTGAGATGTTCGGTTAGAATGGAATTACAGGAAAGAAAGTACAAGGAGAAGAACTGCCAATTACCACACGAATACCATGTAATACCGTTTCGCATGGGTAATAATCAGGCATGATATTGCCTCTTGATTTTTAGTAACTATTTAGGTGTGACTGTAAATTGTCCTAAACAGTTACGATTTTTAAACCAATCGCAAAGGACACTGACGGCCTGTAGTTTTATCAGACCAATAAAATATTTTGATTCTAAACCGCCGGGTATACTCCTCCCGCCGTTTAATTAAGCGTTACCGGCTTTTTTTTGCAGTTGCTCTTCCGGGCTAAAACCCGTCTCTATAAGCCGCAGGTCTTTATCATCAACCTTAACCTCACCGATTAAAGAGGCCCCTGACTCCACGGCAAGATTTACCGTCTCGACATTGCCCTCGATACGGCACCCCTTGACCACGGTGAGATCCTTTGAGTTTATATTACCGTATACTTTGCCTTGGCAAATACAGGTTTCGATATTAACATCTCCGGTGACAACACCGGTTTTACCGATAACAATATACTCGCCCTTGACATTGCCCTTGATGGTGCCATCCAGCTTTAACTTGCCGGAAAATGACAAATCACCGACTATGTTCAAACCCTGGCCTATTATACTGTTGATCGCCGCCTTATCGACAGTTTTAGGGACTGCCCCCCTATTGAACAAACCCATGCGCCTAACTCCTTCCTGATCCTTTCGAGATATATCGGGCAATCCTGACAAATTTTAAGGGATTAACGGTTCGCCCCTTGTAAACAATTTCGTAATGCAGATGCGGGCCGGTACTGCGACCGGTATTACCGAGCAGCCCGATAACCTGCCCCCTTTTAACCTTTTGGCCTTTTTTTACCAGAGTCTTTTCCATGTGGAGATACTTAGTCTCAAAATCCATGGCGTGTTTAATGAACACATAATTGCCATTACCCCTGGAAAACCCCTGAGCCACGACAATTCCAGCCGCAGTGCACATGACCCCTGCCCCCCTTTTTTGACGAATATCGAGACCGGAATGAAAGGCAGGCTTGTTATTAATAGGGTCAATCCGTCGGCCATATTTAGAGGTAATCGTCCCCCATACCGGCGGCCCCAGAGGAATGGCCCGAATTGCATCCAAGTAATTATCAACCTTAAATGACAGGTCTTTATAGGTATTACTGGCAAGGGGGATAAAAGGCCCGCCGCTGTTCCTGGAGCTGCTCTTCACCTTAATTTTGACCCCGACGATGCGCAGAATTGACTCAATACTACGGCTCTTGTTTTTCAAGTCGACCAGGGCCTTGTTGAGCATAGCCTGCTTGACGCTGTTCTGCTTAATCAATTTACCCAGCTTATCCTGCTGGCGGGCTTCTCGGAGGGACACCTCTTTAGTCAGGCGCTCTTTAAACTCATTGTTCCAGGACCTGGAGGCTCGCAGCTCATTAGAGAGACGAGCGTTAGACGCTTTTATCCTGCCATTTTCTCTGACAAAATGGAACCCGGCGGCACTTGAGACAATTAAGACGAGCGCCACGGCCAAGGAGATAAGCAGACCAGCCTTGATGGCAGATATTGAGACCACGAAGGATTTTGTATCAGTCTGCTCGCCGGTCAATATTATATGCAGCTTGTTTGGCATAGTTACGAGTTTTGAGGGTAATTTGTAACCCTCGCTGAATAG
>JAJSAA010000169.1 GCA_024274995.1 Deltaproteobacteria bacterium | reverse complement strand
GAATTTCAGGTTGGTACTGAAATGCCAGGTGAATTCTTTTATCCGCCCTATGGCCATGCGGGGCGGGAAAAAATTTATGATTTCATTAAACAACTCTTCATAGGTACGGAGCAGAAACTCCGGGCTGATTTCTTGCTCTGTCCCGCCTATTTCAGCGAATATCCAGGGCCTCCTTACCGCCGCCCGGCCAATCATCACCCCGTCACAGCCAGTTTGAGCGGTCATTTTCAGACAATCTTCGCGGCTGTTGACATCGCCATTGCCAATAACTGGGATTTTCACCATCGTTTTCAGATGGCCGATATACTCCCAGCGGGCCCGGCGTTTCAGCTTTTCAGTCGTCAGGCGGGGGTGGAGGGTAATGGCGTCAACGCCGTTTTCTTCAATGATCGCGGCCAGCTCTCTAAGGAATAATAAATCGGGTTTTTTGCCGAGGCGGATCTTGACCGTCATGGCCCGGGGGGCTGCCTGGCGCACGGCCTTGATAATGGAGTCAGTGAGCTTCAGATCTGACAGCAGATGGCCGCCGGCCCGGCGGCGGGCTATATTTGGGGCCGGGCAGGCCAGGTTTAAGTCAATTATCTCGGCCTGGGTCAGGTGAGCCGCCCCCAGGGCCGCCTCTTCAGGGTTGGGAGCTACAATCTGCCAGGCCATGGGATGTTCAAGGGCTGAACTCTGGAGCCAGAGCGATTTTTTTTTAACGTCATAGGGCAGATGACGGGCGCTTAACATCTCGCTGAAGAAGAGGCCGGGAGACTTAAACCCGGCGACCAGCCTCCGGAATGGCGAGTGACTGATCCCGGCCATGGGAGCCAGAATCAAGGGCGGGTTAATGGTGAGTCGGCCTATCTTAAGGGGGGGGAGCTGGGGCATGTTTTTAATTTAAGCTGGTGGTTGAACGACTGAGATGAAGCACTAATGAACTATTACAGTACTGAGGCAGCATAAAATTTTGATGCCCATGGTGAACTGTTACCAGCATACGTTCTTAAGGACTTGTTCATTATAGCATCTCGGCCGATAATGAACAAGTCCAAGACTCATCCCTTATCGGCCATATTGGGAACTACTGGCTTGCGTGACTGATTTGGTATTCACTATATTGACGATTGGCCTCAACAAAGGGGCGGCTGTTCGAGTCAGAGTGTAAAAATTGAGACTGAATCGTTTCGAAAACGTCAGGTTTGAATATTTCATTTACAGCTTGTCCCTGCCAGGTATGGTGCACAGGGATATTCATTAAACCGGCAAGAGTCGGTGCTGTGTCAATAATATTTACCTTGTCGGTGATTATGTGCTTTTGTTTCACTCCAGGACCAACCGCAATCCATGGGATAGTCATGACCTCCGGCGTATTTTCTAAGTGATGATTGTTGATGCCGCCATGATCACTATGCAGGATGATATTGTAGCAGTCAGACAGATTAGTTCTTTCCAACTCATTTAAGATGATACCAAGGGCTGTATCTGCCGTTTCGATGGCGTCAAGGTACTCCGCTGACATGAACCCTGACTTGTGTCCGGCAATATCGGTTCCCTCGAAATAAATAAAACAGAAGTCCGGACTATGGGAAGTCAGGTTACAGGCTGCAGCCTGTGCAATCTCAATGTCACTGTTGCCCTCAGAGCTGCTGTTAATGAAGCATGAGTGGTCGAGAGAACCGGGCGCTGAAAGATTTCTGAACTGCTCCCAGGAATAAAAAGCCGCAGTCTTTTTGCCGTGATCTTTTGCCACATCTATGATGCTCCTTGCTGTGGACAAAGGTTGAGGAAAACCGGTATTGGTAAACACGTTATGTCCCTGAGGCAGCATAGACGTAAAGATGCTGAAATGAGCCGGCAGGGTAATAGAGGGCGTTACTGTTCGGGCATTCAAAGTATACGCACCGTCTTCGATCATATGATCAATATTTGGTGTTCTTGCCTGCTCCAACCCATCTGAACGACATCCATCAATAATCACCAGAATGGTTTTCATCAGTTGCTCCTTATGGTTTTTCAAAAATAACTTAATATTTTGGAATCTCGGCTTCGGGACATTATAGACCTTTGCTTATTTCCATTTCTATTCCCATAAGTGAACCGCATCAATATTTGGCCTTAATGAGGAAAAGGTTAATTTTTTATTATATGACAATTATTTTGTCCGCTTCAGTATGGTATAATCTCCCGCCTTGGTCAACCGAACCGCCTTAGTGAGCGATCCGTGTACTTGGTGGTGTGGGAGGGGCGGTCAGTGATACTGATTAAGCAAGGGCTGTAAATGTTAGATTGACCCAGGCTTGCAGTTTGTGTTATTTAACCTGCATTAATTGAAAGGCCAATAGTGAAAAATTGGTGGCGCGATATCTGAACGGCTTATAATGGCACGGATGTAGGGGCGTATTGCAATACGCCCTTGGTCTACCAGGTAAACAAGATGTTTATTGCGCTGAACAGAGTTTCAAAAAATGTAACTGTTTAGCTGCACTCCATATTTGCCCATTTATGGCTTCTTGAGTAGCACAAGTACGCTGCGAAACCATAAATGAACGAGGTAAGCGTAGACTCCGATTTGAAGCACATCTAAGCAGTTACAGCTCGGCGTTTAGGGCAATTTACAATCACACCTAAATAGTTACCAAAAAATAAACGATAAACTGACAAGATGGAAAATGAGTCTAAATTAGTTCCCGTTCTTCGGGAGGGGGTTGAGGTTGTCAAAATGATTGCCTTTCGTGATCTGCGTGAGGTAGTGTGCCGCCGATTTCCAGAGCGGCAACGGCAGTATCATAATAAATTGACCGGGGCGGTGATAAATCGTTGTTTCGGGATCGTTAATCCGGAGCCCGACTTTCAGGACTTTGTTCAAAGTGAATCCCAGGTGGTTGATGATATTTTGAACCGCCTGAGCGCTGATTTGCCGCAGCTCAGGATTCCTCTTACTGATGCCTTGCGTGTCATGGTCTTGTGCGACCATCAAGAGGGGGTGGATAGTTCCATAATTCTCTCGCAAAACCAGAATTATGGAATTTTACTGGTTGAGCGTGATCTCCCAATGCCACATAGTTTTATTGAGTTGGTGCGCCGTATCGGAGCCTCTCTAAGGCTGGTTGTGCCGCCTCTGCCGGAAAACGAAGTTAATGCTGGAGAAGAAGGAGAAAAATAAAGATGTCTACCGCAGAACCTAATATTATAAGCTCCGGTCTTAAAGGTCGTTATCGCTCCCTGCTCACCATGGGGGCCGTTTATCTGCTGTTTTCCTTGGTGCTACGTATTGTCCTCTGGGCAGTCATGGGCCGTAATTTTCAGGTCTCCGCCGCGCAGGAATTTATAATTCTGGGGCTGGGGGTGGTGAATGATCTGCTGGTCTTGCCGCCGCTGCTGTTAATCCTGACTCTGATTTTGACCCTGCTGCCCAATTTGAGGGGTGAGTCCATGTTTCGTTGCCTCTGGGCTCGCTTTTTTTCCATGGCGGCGATCTTTGGCTTTATTTATCTATCCATTGCTGAATTTTTCTTTTTCGCCGAGTTTAACGCCCGTTTCAACTTGGTGGCGGTGGATTATCTCATCTATCCCAACGAGGTCTTTGTAAATATCTGGGAGACCTATCACGTCCTCTGGCTTTTGTCAGCCACGGCCCTGTTGACGATTATCATTCAGGCTGTTTTTGACCGCCGTCTCATTCGCCGCTGTCTGCCCACCATGCCCTTTAAGCGCCGTCTGCTTTTTTTAGGGAGCCATATTTTGTTGACGGTCTTCTGCCTTGGCCTTTTTTCCACTGACAGCCTGGCTATTTTTAAAAATCGGGTGGCCAACGAGATAACTGCCAACGGGATCAGCAGCTTTTTCCGGGCCCTGCATACCAATGAACTGAATTTTAAACAATACTACCGAACCATTAACGATAAACGGGCCTTTGCCATTATGCGCCGGCAGTTATGCACCACCGACAGCCTGGCCGCCAAGGGCTTTAATGATAATCTGAACCGTACATTTACCGCTCCGGTCAAGGGGCTTGGCAAGTTGAATATTGTGGCCGTGGTGGAGGAGTCCTTCGGGGCTCAATTTGTTGGAGCCTATGGTGATAAACGGGGTCTGACCCCTAATTTTGACCGCCTTGCCAAACAGGGGTTGCTGTTTACCAATGCCTATGCCAGCGGCACCCGGACGGTGCGGGGGCTGGGAGCCATTGTCTGTTCCATGCCGCCTATTCCCAGCGAGGGCATAATGAAACGGCCCGGCTCGGAAAATATTGCCAACTGGGGTGATGTCCTGCGGGCCAAGGGCTATCAGAGAAGCTTTCTCTATGGCGGCCATGGCATGTTTGACAATATGAATCATTTTTTTTCAAGTAATGGCTTTG
>JAJSAA010000168.1 GCA_024274995.1 Deltaproteobacteria bacterium | reverse complement strand
CCCCAGACGCCCCATTCCCACATCCATCTTCAAATGTACCCCAACTTGAGCCGCCCGCCTATCAGCCGCGGCCGACAGGGCTCGGATATTCTCAAGCTCAAAGACCACCGGGGTCAGATTATAATCAATTAAGAGTTCCGCTTCGATACTGCCAAGGAGAACAAGGATAGTGCCCTTAATCCCGGCCCGCCGCAACGATACGCCCTCCTCGGGGGAGGCGACCCCAAAATAACCAGCACCAGCGGCACTCAGGGACTCGGCAACAGGCACAAGGCCGTGCCCATAGGCATCGGACTTAACCATGGATAGAACCGCAGTATCCGGCCCGGCCATTTTTTTGACTAACTGGAAATTGTGACGTAAGGCGGTAAGGTTGATGGAGACTCTGTTATATGCTGAAAGGGACATGAATTTATCGTAACTGTTTAGGGTAATTTACAGTCACACTTAAATAGTTACCAATTTATCCTGACAACCAACAGCCCGGCCCAGGGCCTGGCGCCTTAAGGAGCTATCTTTTTGAAACCATCCCATAGTACCCGGCTGGAGAAAAAAAGAGCCCAGCCAATGGCGGCATAGATAATCCCCACTAAGGAGCGGGGAGCGCTGGAGGTACGCAGGAGCCAGCCAAGAAATATCATCAGAGCGATTAGCCCCCACATCTTTACGGTATAGACCCCGCCCAGGCAGCTACCATCATTCTTGGCCCTCAAACGGCGCAGGTTTTCTTTAGCCGCCTTATCAAGCATGAATATTGACTTCACCGTACCAATGGCTATGGCCGGGAATAAGAGCCAAAGCTGACCGACACCGCGCAGAAAAAGACTGCCACGAATAAAGAGCATTATCCCCACCGCACTCCAGACAAAGGCCGCCGCAAAATGAAAGACCCGCCGTGATACCCCTGGTTTAAGTCTTGACAACACAATTCTTCCCCCACACCGCCTTTGGTAAAAACAAGAGAGGCCTGTCCCCCCTAAGAATGTGGAAGACAGGCCTACAGGCGCAACCTATGAAGAAAGAATAAATCAGTCCTCACTTACGGTAATAGCACCTTCAGGACAGGTCTCAACGCAGGTCTCACAACCTAAGCACTCGTCGATATTAACCGGATCAGAGTGACCGTCAACCAATTCGAGAACCTGAGCGGGACAAGCGTTAATACACTCTTCACAACCTGTACATTTATCTTTGTCAACTTCTACATTCCACATAACTTTTCCTCCAAAAAAATTTAAAAACTATAGCAACGAGAAACGTTACCATAAACTTCCACCCTTAAAGTACTATATCCACATAATGCACGGCTTCTTTTTTGTCAATAAAAAATAGCCACGCTTAAATTACAATTTATAAACGCAACAGCACTTTGGCCTTGACCTTTATGAACCAAGTTTTTATTCTGCTGGCGTAACTGCTCACAGGGTACCGAATCTTTCTGCGACAAGCCCGGCTCACGTATGACTAATACGCTACGCCGGACTTATCACGAAAATCTCCGGCACCCTGTAAACAGTTACAAGTTTGATGGTTGTTGATATTGAGGCGGCCTTGGGGTGAGTAGTTCCCTGCTGGCAATAATTTTCAGAGGGGCCGCTTCAAGCGGATGCCATGATAATCATTTAGCGGCAACTTAAGTTCCGCCACCATTAAAGCAGGGAAAACGGCAGCTCTATCTACTGAAATCGACGACCACGGTTACCGACAAGGAAACAACATGAAAATCAAGCAGGAAAAATCACACCAAGTTAAACAGGAGCAAAAACAGCTCGAGAAGCAGGAAGAAAGGGCCTTACGTTCTGAAAGGGCTATGGTAGCCGGTATAATGGAGGGTAGCCCCAAGGCCGTAGGCGTGGCGGTAATCAGGCTTGAATGCGGCTGCCGTAAATTGGCCGCCGTGGCCAGAGACGGTGAACCGGCCAGCAAGGTAATTATGTACCGGGACAAAGCCGAATCCATCTGCCCCAAATGCAAGAAGGATAATGGGGCCTTCAGCCGGGTCACGAAATCTTTTATAGACTGGCAGGACAACGAATTAGACGACGACCTGAAGATGGAGCTTACCATAAAGGTCTTAGGCAGCAGCGCTGTCGTCCAATAACGTCCACTACCCCGCACCAAACCACCAAAACAAATGCCACGTCCCAAAAAGCACAGACATTGCGAATGCCGCATGAGCGGCAAGGCCTTTAAACCCACTGGTGTTCCCATGGGCAGACTGACCCAGATCCCCATGGGCCGAGACGAATTAGAGACCCTGCGTCTCTGCGACCTGGAGGCGCTCACCCAGGAGGAGGCCGGATACCGGATGAAAATCTCCCGCGGCACGGTGCAACGCCTCTTAAAAAGTGCCAGGGCCAAAAGCGCCAGAGCCCTGAGCCAGGGGGCGGCCATCATCTTCACAGACCCCTGAATGCCTGATTTATTGCCTTTCTACAGGAGTTACCAGCCCGCAGTCCGTAGTTCAGCGCTCCTGATGAAGCCGCTTTTTCCTGACCAGCCCCACAAAACCCGCCGCCCATTCCGGTGTTCCCAGGGCGTGAACATGGGTGTAGAGGGCCAGGCAATTCTTATAAACCAAACCATCACGGCCATGGGCAAAGCCCACCCCCCGTTGAACCGCAAAGGCCATATTTTCTTTTTTCACTGCGCTGCTTAACACCCTGCTATATCTGAATTCATGGCCCTTAATCACTGAACCGGGGGGGTAAACTATATTATTCGCCAGAGCCTCTAAAACAGTATAGCCATGAGCCTGCGGTTTTTTCTCCATCCGTAAACGTACCGGGTAGACGCCGACAAGATCATAGGATTGACCACCAACCTCCAGGCTTTCAGAGAGATAAATCAGCCCTCCACACTCGGCATAGACCGGCATTCCGTCCTCCACCCGCTGACGCAGATCATGCCGAAAGGCAGAGTTGGCAGCTAATTGAGCCACGCTGGTATCCGGAAAACCGCCGCCAATATAAAGACCGTCTATTTCTGGAAGAGCGGCAGCCCGCAAGGCGTTAATTTCAACTAACTCCGCCCCGCATTGCTCCAGAGCCTGGAGATTTTCCGGGTAATAAAATTGAAAGGCGGCATCTCTTATTACCCCAATCCGAACATCCCGCCCCAGGTTAAGGCGCTGTGGAGCAGCGGCAGTATCAGTATCCTCTCTGCCGTCAGCCATAGGCTCAGCAAGAGCAAGCACTGCCTCGAGATCTACATGCTTCCGAATCATCGCGGCCAATTTTTTTACCGCCTCCTCAGCTCCCGCGTATTCCGGGCAGGGCGTAATCCCGATATGGCGCTGCGGAAAGACATCCCTTGACAAACGAGGAATCGCCCCCACCACCTGAACATCGGTATAGTGTTCCACCGCCTGCCTAATAATCCGTTCATGACGCGGGGAGCCTATACGGTTCAGCACCAGTCCCCGAATAGTTATATCACTGCCTAACTGCTGACAGCCAAGCACCAGGGCGGCCACGGTTCTGGTCATCTTGGTGCAATCAACGGTTAGAATTATCGGCAGGTGCAGAATGGCGGCCAATTCAGCGCTACTATAACTGCCGTTCAAATCCACTCCATCAAAAAGGCCCCGATTCCCCTCGACTACAGCGAGTTGAGTTCCCGCGGCATGTTCAACACAGGACTGCCTGATCAGCGCGGCTGACATCAAATAAGGATCGAGATTATGACATGGCCGGCCGGCAGCGAGTTGCAGCCAGCCGGCATCAATATAATCCGGCCCTTTTTTAAAGGGAGCTATGCGCATCCCCTGCCCGGCCAGGGCTGCGGTAATCCCCACCGCCGCCACACTCTTCCCCGAGCCGCCGCTTAAACCGGCCACCATAATTCCCTTAGGATTACTTGCTGTAAGATTCATCATATTCTCAAACCTTGAAAGAGATAATTCCCTGTTGCTTCAAAAAATGGCGGCTTTTTAATATACTCCGACATCCACAAAAAGAAAAAGGCAAAATGGACAAGTTTATCTACCCGGCCCTTGAAAAAGGTATAAAGCATGATTACCAGTTGTCTAATTGTCAGGCCGATTAGACTAGCTAAGCAGAGTCTCTTTCACCCCCGGATCAACAGCAGGCCAGCCAATATAAAAAAACAAAAAAGGAACAGACCATGAAAGAAATAAATGAAGAACTTGCCGTTGCCATTGCCGATCTTGAGAGAGAATGTAAAGATTCGCCCGCCTCAGTACGCGCCCACCATCATCTTGGCCTGGTTTACCGCCAGGCTGGACGTTTAGAGGAGGCGGCCGAGAAATTAGAAAGGGCTATTGAGTTAGATGACCAGGCCGGTGAATCATATGTCAATCTCGGCGCCATTTATTTTGAGATGGGCCTCTTGGATAAGGCATTGGCCCTTAACAAAAAAGCCCTGGCTCAATTAGTAAAACCGGCTCAGGCCCATGTCAATATCGGCTTAATTCATCAGCATCGAGGTCATTTCCAGGAGGCCGTTAATTCCTACCAGAAGGCTACGATTCACGACCCCGAATTCGGGATGGCCTGGGTAAATATGGCCTCAGCCCAAATCATTGAGGGCGATTACCAGGGAGCTCTCGGTTCGGCCCGCAAAGGGGTTGAGCTTAACCCTGATTTTGCCATGGCCCACAACAATCTCGCAGTCGCCCTGTACTTTAACAAGGACTACAAGGAGGCCCGCGCCGAACTGGATAAGGCTATTGCCCAGGGTTATCAGCCAGAGCCCAAGTTCGTTAAAGCCTTAGAGCAAGAATTATAATGAGTAAGAGTAACAGCCAGCCAGTCAGGCCCTGGTGCCCATTTTGCGGCGAAAACATTTCTCCGCCAGTTGAACCGCGGCAGCGCAAGATGGATGAATTCAAACTTGGCCGCTGTCAATGCGGAGCTTTATATGTCAGCGATCCCACCGGTCACAATGTCGGTGCCGCCATGGTAGAATGTCTGGTGCGGGCCTGTGATGATAATTGGGACCTGGCCTGGGATCTTGATGCCGATGAAGATTACCTGACCAATCGCCTGGATAATTACGATGAGCCGACCCATCAAATTGTCGAGACCAGAAATCTTGATGGCCGGGCGGTAAGAGGGGTACTGTATTTTGTGCGGGTGAATAGTGACGTTAATGATCTAACCGCCAAAATCAGCCGCAAGGACAATAAATCCGCCCCCCCCCCAGCGCTCAGTATCCCGGCCATGGAGCCTTTACGAAAACCAGATCGTAAGAAACAGCGGGCCACCAAGCTCATGGTTAAAGATTTGGCTGATGAAGAGAACGTCCTGGTACTGGTGGATCTATGTTTTGACGATAAACGCACCATTCGTTTTATGCAACGCCTCCTTTATGAACCGGATTATGAGCAGCGCATGCGTTATATCAACGTCATAGCCCAGGTCTGTGGACGCTACTCAACCAGGCATCCAGGGGCAATCAGCGATCTCCTCCATCGTCTTTACGAGGCCTGCTCCGATTCCGCGGCCACTCATTGGGGATTAGTTGAAGCCATTGGGGCTATTATCGCCGAGCGCACCGATATATTTGGGGCCTTTGCCCGCCATCTGCTTATGTTTCGAGAGACACCAGCCACCAGAGTCTCAGTTCTCTGGTCGTTGTCAGAAATAGCCCGCCACCGGCCAGCTATAATCCGCGATGCCCCTTTTTATTGCCTGTTTAATATGTTAAAGCATCCCGATCCGGCAACCAGAGGGCACGCGGCCTTATTATTCGGCCTGATTCAGGCCGATGAGGTTAAGAACCAGATTAAAGAACTGCTTGATGACGAGGCCATTATAATCGTTTACCATCACGGCAGACCACAGACCACAACGGTTAAACAAATAGCCCAAGAGGCCTTGAAAAGAATTGATGAAAAAGGAGAAAACAATGAGTCAGAGTAATACATCCAGCCTCAGCGACTTTCCGGAGCTAAAAAAAGAGGAGGTGGAAAAGAGCCCGGCCCAGCAGGATTATGAGCAGGGAATGGTATTTTTAAATGACAAAGAATCCGCCCAGGCCGCCGCGGCCTTTCATAACGCCTTGCTGGGCTTTGAACAGGATAATGACGAGAAGGGCGTGGCCAACGCCTCCATGCAGTTGGTCGATATCTGTCTTGGCAATGAAAAATACGAGCAGGCCCTTAAGCATTGTGCCAATGCTGAGGCAATATGCGCCTCTTCAAAGGACACATTTTCCCTCATCTGCATAAAAGAGAAAAGGGCCAAGATCTACAACCAATGGTCAAAATACGGTGAGGCTATTAAGTTGTACATAGAGTTAGTTGATGATTATAACAAAACCCGTAATCCCCAGGGCACGGTTAACAGCTTGGAAACCTTAGCGGAACTATATCTGCAGATTAATGATAAGGAAAAGGCGGCTGACAGCTATAACACCATCGCCACGATTCATAAATCTTTTAAACACGTCACCTATTTCCACCGTTACGAAAAGAAAGCGGCTGAGGCACTTAAATAACCAGCCAAAACCAAAAAAAAAAGGCAGCGATTAAAAATCGCTGCCTTTTTCATCATAAATACATACCTAACTAAAAATCAAGCACTACGATGCTCTTCATCCTTGACCCGGTCTTTAAGGGCATACATTGTTGTACTGCCGCTTGACCAGAAAACCATCTTACCTTCCTTAACCAACTCATTGGCGACATTCTTGATCAGCCGAGGTTTGGAATCAGGATCACAGGCATGAAAGTCTTTTATGTAAAGCTGTGGCTTCGGAGATTTAGCCGCCTTGGCTAATATTGCCTCTTTGAGCTCTTCCTTACTTAAAGCCATTTGCATATACTCCTATTATTTAATTACACCAAATAAAACTTGAGGCAACCCCAGAGATAGAATCACCTCAAGTTCCAAAACATTATTTTATATGATTAGTGAACTTGAATTGAGTGGTACATCTCCAGGTATCATAAGCGAGACGATAATCGTCAATGCTCTTGATGGTGAAGGGAATATCACATTTTTCAAAGAATTTCTCCCAACCAATTCTCTCAGCCCATTCACCAAGCCGCTCATACTTATAAGCATCCTTGGCATAAACCTCAACGATATGCTTAATCACCGAGGTAACTTCAGGCCAACGGGGCGGATTATTCGGAATAAAAGGAATAACCAGCTTGGAAAACTTAGGAGCACTCCTGGAGTTAGAGACCTTACCGCCAACCAGGATGGCAATACCGTCACCATCAGGATCAGCAAGAGGCATGGCGGGACACATGGTGTAACAGTTACCGCAGAACATACAACGCTCGGCGTTTACCTGCACCGACTTAACTTCCTCACCCTTGCTGTTGGTGACCTTCTTGGGTTTAACGGCACCAAGCGGACAGGCGGAAATAGCAAGCGGCAACTCACAGAGGCCGGTAATAGCATCATGATCAACCATGGGCGGCTTGCGGTGAATACCAAGTACGGCAATGTCAGAGGCATGAACAGCACCACACATATTCAGACAACAGGCCAGAGCAACACGAATCTGAGCCGGAAGTTTCATAGAGGTAAAGTACTCAAAGAGCTCATCCATAACTGCCTTAACCACGCCTGAAGCATCGGTAGCAGGGGTATGACAATGAACCCAGCCCTGGGTATGAACCATATTGGAAATAGAAGCGCCTGTACCACCAATAGGCATACGGGCACTGCGTTCCTTAAGCTCAGCGATCAAACCATCACACTTGGCCTTGGAATCAGTCATAAACTCAACATTATTACGGGTGGTGAAGCGCAGGAAGCCGTCACAATGTTTGTCGGCCACATCACACATCTCACGAATCAGCTCAATACTGATAAGACGGGCAGAGGCGCAGCGAACGGTGTAACACTCATCGCCGGACTCAGCGACATGTACAAGAACACCTGGAGCCAAAATCTCGTGATAACTCCATTTACCATAATTAGCCTTAATAACGGGCGGGAAAAACTGCTCATAATGGGGCGGACCGATATCAGTGATTCTATCTTGCATCGGATTTGCCGGATCGTAACCCATATCTAACCTCCTTTATATATAGAAAAAAACTAAAATTAAAACAATATCTTTATTTACAACAAAAATTATTGAGCGTGACGTTTACGAAATTCTACGACATTACGATCCCAACCGCCTTCCACCTCTTCCTCTTTCCAGAATACATAAGGATTAGAACGCGGCTCTTTAATATGCTGCGGGATAGGCTCAATATTCATAATCTGGAGGAAGCTGGGCAGACCAATACGCTGAATAGCCTCACCAGTCCGCTCACGATTCTTACCATTTTCCATCCACCAGTCCCAGATATTCTCGATAAAGTCAATGACCTCCTGGAACTCATTCTCAGGATCAATCTTGATAAAGGGAACGATCATAGTGGCAAACTGAGCACCATCAAGGATAGGAGCTTTGGCACCTACCAGCAGAGTCGCGCCCTGCTCCTTACCGGGTCTTAAGGCCCGCGGCATAACATTGATGCAATGCATACAACGAGTACACTCAGAGGTTTGGATCTGTAACTCATCACCATTCATGCGCATGCAGTTGGTGGGACAGAGAGACAGAACCTCTTTGTCGATATCAAAAGAACCCCAATCACGGCCATCATGAGCGCCGGCGTTAGGCTTATACTCACCCTTGATGTAGGCCTGAACCGCAGCCTGATCAATCTGGATATCATCCTTCCAGGTACCAATTACCGACAGATCGGAACGGGCAATGGAAGCTACGCAGTCATTAGGACAACCGGAAAATTTGAATTTAAACTTATACGGGAAGGCCGGACGATGAACCTCATCCTGATAATGCATGGTCAGATGATGACAGATGGCCTGGGTATCAAAGCAGGACCACTCACAACGAGCCTTACCGAGACAACAGGAAGGAGTCCGCAGGTTAGAACCCGAACCGCCGAGATCCTGTTTCAGGTCATGGGTCAACTCGTAGAACAGAGGCTCCAGATGCTCAGTGGTAGTACCAAGCAGAACCATATCACCAGTGGAACCGTGCATGTTTGTCATCCCGGAACCATATTTCTCCCACAAATCACAGATAGCCCGTAATTTTGCGGTAGAATAGAACTTACTGAAGGGCTGATTGATCCGAACCGTATGAAAATGCGCTACACCGGGAAAACGTTCCGGCATATCTGAGTAACGGCCGACAATACCACCGCCATAGCCAAAAACACCAACTATGCCGCCGTGCTTCCAGTGGGTAATCTTCTCTTCGTAGGACAACTCCAACTGTCCGAGAATATCCCAACACTCTGGTTTCTTCTCAGCCTGGCGTTTGATGTCGCTGACAAAGCTCGGCCATGGGCCTTTCTCGAGTTCGTCCAATAAGGGCGT
>JAJSAA010000167.1 GCA_024274995.1 Deltaproteobacteria bacterium | reverse complement strand
CGGTAAGGTTCATTCTCACACCCAGGAGCAGATTAATGAGATGATTGTTGAGCGGGCCTTGAGCGGCAAAATAGTGGTGCGGCTTAAGGGCGGCGACCCCTTTATTTTTGGCCGGGGCGGTGAGGAGTTAGAGAAAATTGCCCAGGCTGGAGTTCCATTTGAGGCTGTGCCGGGGGTGACGGCGGCCAGCGCTGCGGCCACCTATGCCGGAATTCCAATAACTCATCGTAAATATACTGCCACCGTGGCCTTTGTTACTGGCCATGAGGATCCAACCAAGAAGACCAGTAATATAGCCTGGGACAAACTGGCCACCGGGGTTGGCACTCTGGTATTTTATATGGGGATCAAAAATCTTTCGGTGATTATGGAGCGTCTTATCCGTTATGGCCGTGATCCCAAAACGCCGGTTGCGGTAATTCGCTGGGCCTCAACCCCCAGTCATCACACCATAACCGGGACCTTGGAGACCATGGCGGAAATAGCGGCCCGGGAAAAGATCACCCCCCCGGCGGTAATCGTGGTGGGTGAAGTGGTGCGCTTGCGGCAGACCATGAACTGGTTTGAGCATAAACCGCTCCTTGGTCAAAGAATCATGGTCACCAGAACCAGGGAACAGGCCAGTGATTTAGTGGAGTTGCTGGAGGAGCAGGGGGCAGACTGTCTTGAATTTGCCACCATCGCTCTCCAGCCCCCTGATTCCTGGCAATTACTTGATGAGGCCATTGAGGGACTAAGCGGCTTTGACTGGCTACTTTTTACCAGTATTAACGCCATTAAGTTTTTCTGCGGCCGTCTCTTTGAATTGGGGCTTGATGCCCGAGCCCTGGGAGGAGTAAAGATAGCGGCAGTGGGTAAGGCCACTGCCGAGTATTTACGCCCCTATGGTTTGCGGGCCGATCTGGTGCCAACTGGTGATTTTACCGGTCAGGGGCTGGCGGCTGAATTGTTGGGGCAAGGGCAGGGGAAAAAGAAATTTCTCCTGCCGCGGGCCGTAAAAGCCGGTGATGATCTGCCGAATATTCTGCGGCAGGCAGGGGCGGAGATTGAGATAGTGCCGGTATATAAAAATGTCAGGCCCAAGGGTCGAGAGGAAGAGTTGCAGCGTTTAATTGCCGAAAAAAAGGTGGATATGGTCACTTTTACGAGCTCGTCAACGGTGCAAAACTTTCTTTATATGCTGAATTGCCCCGTTTCTGAACTTTCCGAACGTATGGCTGGCATTAAAACTGCTGCCATAGGCCCGCTTACCACGGCGACAGCACTCAAAAATGGGATCAATATTGATATTCAACCCTCTGATTATACCATTCCCGATTTGGTACAGGCCATTGTTGATGCAGCAAAAGGAGACGTTAGATGATCTCCTGGCACTCTCTGCGGCCTTTGTGGTTGGTTTTAGATCACAAAAACAACTAAGGGTCAATTTTTACCGCATTCTCATACTTATATCGCTGGCCGGGGCGGAGTGGGTAAGAGCGCCTATGGAAATGATATCCACCCCGGTTTCTGCTGTCTCCCGGATATTCAGAAGATTAATCCCGCCTGAGGCCTCTAAGATGACTCGGCCTCTAACAATATTTACCGCCTCGTTCAGCATGGAGACTGACATATTATCCAGCAGAATAATATCTACTCCGCAGTCAACAGCCTCCTTTACCTGGGGCAGGCTTTCCGCCTCCACCTCAATTCTTAGAGTATGAGGGGCAAAGGCTCGCACCTTCTTTACGGCCTGACGGATAGAACCAGCTGCTGCGATATGGTTGTCTTTGATGAGAACACCGTCTCCGAGACTGAAACGATGGTTGTGACCGCCCCCTACTCGAACAGCATATTTTTCGAGGCGGCGCAGACCTGGGGTAGTTTTTCTCGTATCAACAATTTTTACCGGTAAATCAGCAATCTTTTTGACGTAAGAAGACGTTAAGGTTGCTATGCCGCATAACCGTTGACAGAGATTTAAAGCGACCCGCTCGGCCTTTAATAGATCAAGTACCGGGCCGTTGATCTCTAATAGATCATCACCAATGGCCATTTGCTGGCCATCGGCAGCAAGCGGGCGGTAATCTATGGCCTGGTTCAGGGTTTTAAAGACCTGAGCTGCTACCTCAACTCCGGCGCAAACCAAGGGGGCCTTGGCGATAAAGACGGCCTTGCCAAGGTCGGTGGCCTGAAAGATTGCGTCGCTGGTTATATCCCCCTGGCTAAGATCCTCCTTCAGAAAAGACTTTATCGTCTCACGGAGAAAGAGGGCGTCCATCTATTGAATTACCCAGCGTCCATTTTCGCGACAGGCCGTGGCCGTGGTTTTTTCCGCCTTACCATCAATCGTGGTCAGAATCTGAGCTTCCCGGCAGTATTGATCGCTGTTGTCCTTATAGGCCGGCTCTGGAGTGACCTGATATCGATTACCTGAATCAGGATTGCGCCAGGTCGTGGTTTGATTTGAAGGGCTGGTTTCATAAACTTCGTTGAGCCTGACCTTATCGGCCTTGTCCATCTCGTTACCGACCATATAGCCCAGAAGGCTGCCAACTGCGGCTCCAATCAGGGTGCCGCCGGTATTATGACCGATAGCCTGACCGATAATTGCGCCGCCTGCCGCACCGCCTATGGCCCCGGTTTGGGCCCGGTCGGTGACGCAGCCGGTGGAAAGAACTAAAACCAGAGCTGATAATAATAGAGTCTTTTTCATATGTGCCTCGCTGTTTTAGAGTTAAGCGTTGGCCTTTTCCTGAAAAGTCGCGTCTAAGGCCAGGATGAAGGCCCGCAGGTTTTTCTTTTTATGCTTCAAGCCCATCTTTTTCCGTAAATTATCACGATGAAATTCCACTGTACTCTTGGTGACGTTCATCTGCAAGGCCGATTCTTTATTGGACAGGCCGATGCGGATAAGGTCGGCTACTTGAATTTCCTTAGGGCTTAATCCATAATTCATCTGTGATAATTTTTTAGAGAAGGTTGAGGTTACCCGGTTGAGATTGAGCATGATGTTTTCAATATAGGAACGTTCGGAAGGGCTGGATAGAATGGCCTCCAACTGTTCCTTATTAGGCAGTACCAGCTCCTTAAGGTTGGGGATATTGGCGGTTCGTTCTTCGTTCTGAGCGTCACTCAACTGTTTGATAAGAATCCTTAAAGACATGTTGGCACTGTTCAGGGTCTTGCTCTTATCCTTAAGTTCCTTCATCTGCTCTTTAATTTTAGCGGTTTTTTCGGCGACCAGAGCCTCAAGATTGTCGCGGTGCCGGGCTAATTCACGTTCAATAATTTTTTTGTCAACGCAGCTTTTCGCCAGGCTGCAGATCTCCGTCATACTCAAAGGTTTGCGTAAAAAATTAGCGGCTCCGAGTTTATAACATTTTTGAATATCCTTGTCCTCGCCATGGGCGGTTATAATGACGACGGAATAAGGGTCGTTATGCCGGGGACTGACCTTTTCGAGAAAGGCTATTCCATCCATGACCGGCATCTTTAAATCCAGAAAGGCCAGAATGGGTTTTTCTGTCTTCAGCAACTCTATCCCCTGTTGTCCATTTTCAGCAAATATAATTTTGTAGCCCTCATTCTTCAAGGCCTTGCTGATGGCATTTCGTACTGTAGCCTCATAGTCAATTATTAATACCTTTGGCGTACTCATGATAATAACCTCTTAAATTATTTAAAACTTAGCTTCCTTATAATATCGCCTGAAGTTTCTAATATAAACCTTTTAACTAAAAAACTAAATCAAAAAATACCAGCTACTGATATTTTTTTCTAAATAGCTGTAGAAACAATAAGTTAAGTGGAATAATTTGTTGGTAATTATTAATTGATGCCAGGTTGTTTTCCTGATTGCTACTGGTGAACTATTACAGTATTGAGGCAGCATAAAATTTTAGTGCCCCTGGTGAACTGTTACGAAAAATCATCGACGATTACCGGTGAACTGCAACAGACTTATAAAGAGGTTGATGAAATCAAGATATAAGGCCAAGGCCCCAATGATTGCTGTTTTACGGATAGTGGCCTCGCCCTGTTCCATGATGCCTGAAGCCCCTATGCGGGTGACTTTCTGAACATCATAGGCGGTTAAGCCGGTGAAAACGATTACCCCGATGGCGGAAATGACCCATGACATCATGGAACTGGCCAGGAAAATATTAATTACAGAGGCGATGATCATACCGATCAGGCCCATGAATAAAAAAGATCCCATACTGGTGAGATCTTTTCTGGTGACGAAACCATAGACAGACATGGTTCCGAACATACCTGCGGTGATAAAAAAGGTAGCTGCCACTGAAGTCGTGGTATAAATCAGTAAAATAGCAGACAGCGTGATTCCGTTCAGAATTGAATAGGCCGCGAACAGACCGGTGGCGGCCTGAGCGGACATCTTCTGGATTCTGGCTGAAAGGTAAAAAACCATGCCAAGTTCGGCAAACATCAGGCCATAAAATATCAGCTTGTTGCCAAAGATAGCCCGCAGCAGGGTGGGTGAATTAACCGTTATAAAGGCGGTAATTCCCGTGAGGGCCAGGCCAATTGCCATCCAGTTGAAGACCTTGGCCAAAAAAATTGTCGAGGCCTGTGAGTTGGCCTGGGTGATGCTCGATATCGGGGGCGGGCTTACTCTCTGATTATACATTTTTTTCTCCTATGGGGGGTGGTGTGTTTTTTACTCAGACTGCCCAGGCAGGCAGAACCTCCAACTTCTGGGCAGGGGCCTGATCTGGTAGTACGTTTTTTTATGTGTTGGATTTCGGTTTATTGGCAGAGACAGTAAGCATTATTTACAAAAAAGCAATCTTTTGTCAGGCGAAGCACAGCCCGCAATCCGGGCAGATTAAGCTTGAAGTGGCAAAGGCAGCGCCACAGGCTGGGCAGATATGCTCATCCTCCTCTGGATTGAAACCTGAATCAGCCGGGACTGCATGTTCATGCAAAGCTGTGGTTCGGGCCAGGTCTTCCTCTATGATGGTCAGAACTTCGGCTGCTTCTTCCGGTCTTACCCGCAACTCAATATCACCGCCGCAACAACCCTGACCGCAGGTTTCATCACCGATGAGCACTGAGCCGATATGGGCCTTAGTTAAAAATTGCTGGATTCTTTTTACCTCATGGATTCCAGCCTTCATTATAGTGACGATTTCTTCACCCGGTTCGATTCCGCCTTTTCTGGCCAGGAGTTTGCTCTGGTGTTTGAGCTGGCGGGCCTGCATTTCCGCACCGCCGATCAGGGTGGTGCCGCAAGCAGCGCAGGTGGTTATCTCCGGCCGATATTCATCATGACAAGTAAGGCAATAGCGCATACCTGGATCTATCTCGTATTGCATGGTTCTGTTAACCCATTAAAAATTGATTATAAAATATAATCTTTTACCATATTTGTAACTATTCAGCGAGGGCTATAAATTACCCTTAAGTCGTAGCCGTAACTCCGGGTAAGCGTAGACTCCGAGATGGGGCGTAACTAAACAGTTACCCAAATTTTATAATAAAAAAATACTAACCTATTGTTTTTAAGAAACAAGTCATATAAAATTGTTCAAGCGGCTGAATGTCAGCCGGAGTTGAGATAAAAATCTGCCAGTTAATCAGGAGAGACGTATGCCTATCTATATATATAAGGGTGTTAACTCATATGGCGAAAAGCGTAAGGGTAAAATAGAGGCAGCTTCTGAGGCCGCAGCCGGGTCTCAACTGAAGAAAATGCGTATTACCCCGTCTCTGCTCAAGGAGGCACCCAAGGATATTTTTGCTGATATATCCTTTTTTCAGCCCAAGGTAACGGGTAAAGATGTGGTTATCTTTACCCGTCAATTGTCAACTATGATTGATGCTGGACTGCCTCTGGTGCAGAGCCTTGAAATTCTGGCTAATCAGCAGGAAAACCCAACTTTCAAAAAGATATTAAAACAATGCCAGAATGATGTCGAGACCGGCAGTACCATTGCCGAGGCCATGAAAAAGCATCCTAATGTCTTTGATAATCTTTATTGTAACATGATTGATGCCGGTGAGGTTGGTGGTATACTTGATACCATTCTCTCTCGTCTTGCCGCCTACATGGAGAAAAATATGGCTTTGGTTAAAAAAGTCAAGGGTGCTATGACTTATCCGGTAATATGCCTGTGTATTTCTTTTATGGTTATGTCGGTCATGCTTATTTTTGTTGTTCCAGTATTCCAAAAGATGTTTGCCGATTTCAACTCTGCCCTGCCGGCCCCCACTCAGATGGTTATTGATATGAGTGATTTTGCCAAACATAATTTTTTACTCATCGGCGGCATTATCTGGGCCTCGTTTATTGCCTTTAAAAAGTATTACAAAACCGAAAAAGGGCGGTTAAACGTTGATAAGATGATGTTGAAATTCCCCATTATTGGCCCCCTGCTTAGGCGGGTAGCCGTCGCGAAATTTACCCGAACTCTGGGAACCATGCTTTCCAGCGGGGTTCCTATTTTAGACTCCTTGAATGTGGTTGGCAAAACCGCCGGTAACAAGGTAATCGAGATTGCCGTATACCGGGTCACGGATGCTATCAGCGAAGGACGCGCTATTGCAGAGCCCCTTGAGGAAACGGGCGTCTTCCCCAGCATGGTGGTGCAGATGATTAATGTCGGTGAATCCACTGGAGCGCTGGATGTCATGCTGGAGAAGATTGCCGATTTCTATGACGAAGAGGTGGATCAGGCAGTGGAAAATCTGACGGCGGCCATTGAACCATTAATGATGGTATTTCTGGGCGGTATGATCGGTGGTTTAGTTATCGCCATGTATTTGCCTATATTCTCAATGGCGGGCGCTATTAAATAATTTTTTGTATATATCAAGTTGCCATTATTGCTTAAATTTATTATAAGTTGTTGATATGACTTTGAGTTAAAGGCTGGCACTGCTGTCTAGCCAATTTATGGAGGTTATTAACTGACATGACTTTGACAAAAGCTGATCTTGTTCAAAAGGTGTATGAGGAACATGATTTTACCAAATATCAGGCCTCGGAGGCGGTGGAAACCTTCTTGCGCATATCCAAGCTCTGCCTGGAAAATGGCAATGATTTATTAATAAGTGGTTTTGGTAAATTCAATGTCAAGAAAAAGCGGGCCAGGCGGGGTAGAAACCCGCAGACCGGTAAGGAATTAATGCTCGAGCCGCGGCGGGTAGTGACCTTTAAGCCCTCCGGTATTCTACGTGACAAAATTAATGGCGGCTGATTCTTATTGATTCCATTTGTCTGCCGAACGTGGTTCTTAAGGCCGGTATTTATGCTTTGGCATTTGAAGCAGGAAGCGAGTAATCTCCCATGAGAGACTTACTCGCTTTTTTTTTATTCTAAGGGCGGTTAAAGTATGTTACAAAAGCAAAGCGTTAAAGGTGATATTATGACCGCTTGACCTGAAAACAGTGTAACTGTTTAGGGCAATTTACAGTCACACCTAAATAGACTTCTGAGTTGTTCCGTCAAGGTTTTTTCTCGTTCCCACGCTCCCGCGTGGGAACGTACACGGAGAGCTAAATG
>JAJSAA010000166.1 GCA_024274995.1 Deltaproteobacteria bacterium | reverse complement strand
GAAGAAAAAGATGTCAGCAAATGGCATACCTTTGTTGAAAAGGAAATGGCGCGCGGGGTAAACCTTGCTATCCTGATTGGCGGGGAGCCGACTCTTTGTTTAGACAGAATAGAGGCATTTTATCAACGTCTGCCGACCTTTTGCGCCACCAACGGCTTAATCAAGGTCCCGAGAGAACGCTTCCCAGATATGATGGTCGGCATATCTTTGTGGGGGAGCCAAGAGGACGAGATCCTTCTGCGCGGCAAAGACACCTTTAAAATATCCAGTAATAATTACGCCGGTGATCCCCACGCCTATTATCTCTACACAATAACCCCCAAACAGTTAGGCAAGACGGAACAAATTATCAAAAATGTTGAGGGGGTAGGCCTGAAGGTACATATGCAGCTCTTATCCAATGACGAGGAGGTGGACGGCTTTTCATGGCAGCCGGAGCAGCTGATGGATATCCGGGCGGAGATGGATGATATGCTGGATAAATATCCACAGACGATAATTTCATCAAAATACTACCATGAAATTATCACCACCGGCAGGATGCTGGGCCGCCCCTTTGGCTGGAATGAATGCCCGTCAGTTACCATCACCCATGATAACCGCACGCCACAGCCCAAAAGACTAACCAATTTTATCCGCTGGGCCTCAGATCTTAAAACAACACACCGCTGTTGTACCTCTGAGACCAGAGACTGCTCAACCTGTAAAGACGGCGCGGCCCATATGAGCTGGGTGATGGTCAACAAACGTGGTCATATCCGCACCGCCCAGGATCTGCAAAACTGGATAGAGGTCTATGAAATGTTCGCCAAACTCTATCAATTTATTCCCTGGTAGGAGGAGATGACCGTCAAGAAGGCCGTTATTCTCGGCTATGACGCCATTTCTCCTCTTGGCAGCGACCTGGAGGAGCAGTGGCAAAAGGCCCTGGCCGGCATAAGCGGTATCGGGCCTTTAAGCCGTTTCCCGCTCAGTGATAATTTCCCCGTCCGTATTGCCGGTCAGGTACCGGATATCGATACTGAACCGTATCCTTTTCTCTCGCCAAGACATCAGGCCGCCTGGAGTTCTCCCGTCTTTAAATATTCAATGCTGTCGGTACAGCGGGCTCTTGCCCGCAGCGGGGTTGAAATCAACCCGGATATCGCCTCCCGGGTCGCGGTTACCTACAGTTCCGCCATTGGCGGCTTAGACGCGATACTGAAAGCGGACCGGCGGCTGATCGCGGCCGACAAACTTCCTCATCCCTACACCAACCCCAATTCATGTGTTAATATGGTGGGCGGCAAGATCGCCATCCTGACTAAAGCCAGGGGGCCGATAACCTCCACGATTACCGCCTGTGCCACCGGCCTGTCGTCCATGGCAGTCGGAGCCATGTTCCTCGCCCTGGGCCGGGCGGATGTGGTTATATGCGGCGCGGTTGATTTCGCCCTGGTTGAACCGATTGTGGCCGGATTTTCCACCATGAACGGGGCCTATAATCCGCAAGAGGGGCGTGAGGATGACCCGCCGGAAACCGCCAGCCGGCCATTCTCGAAAGACCGGCGTGGTTTTGTCCTGTCAGAGGGGGCAGGAGCCGTAATTATTGCCAGTAAGGATTTTGCCCGAGCCCATGGCCTGCAATACGAGATTGAACTTGCCGGATGGGGGATGACCTCAGATGCCCACCATTTCGTGGCCCCCTGTTTTGAAACGGTAAAGCAGTGTATGGCAGACG
This sequence comes from Deltaproteobacteria bacterium, assembly GCA_024274995.1. Lineage (GTDB taxonomy): Bacteria > Desulfobacterota > Desulfobulbia > Desulfobulbales > VMSU01 > JAADIV01. The sequence goes on along the minus strand of JAJSAA010000166.1, from coordinate 22 downwards.
CGGTGGCTGATGCCGGAATCAG
>JAJSAA010000165.1 GCA_024274995.1 Deltaproteobacteria bacterium | reverse complement strand
TAATTAATTTTGTTTAACGGAGGCCTTTTTATGAGATGGTCAGTTACAAAAAATATATATTTTACTTGTCTTGTCTGCCTGTTGGTTGTCTGGATGATGAATGGTGTCTGTCGGGCTGCGGATAATCACGAGATCAGAACCTCCCAGGGGGTAATAGCCAATATGCAGGGCTGGGAGATTGATATTGGCGAAATTATTTATCATTATTCATCTGCCACTGCTTTCCTTGATAATAACCGTAAGCCAATTGGCAGTGGTAGTTTCGGCCCCGGTATGAAAGTTGGCTTTAAATGGTATATTAACGGCCGGGAATTTCTGGTAACAGAGGTTTGGAAGAAATAAAAAGCTGATGGCAGATAACCAGGAATGTGAATTATCCGTTATTATACCGGTTTTTAATGAAGTAGATAATATTACCGAATTATGCTCGGAGGTCGCAGGTGTTCTTGACTCATTAACCTCGTCTTGGGAAATTATTATAGTTGATGATGGTAGTAACGATGGCTCCTGGTCTTTGATAGAGAATGAGTACATGGCCGATAAACGAGTCAGGGGACTGCGCTTGGCCTGTAATTTCGGACATCAATTCGCTCTTCTGGCCGGGATGCGGCACGCCGGGGGGAAGGCGGTAATTACCATGGATGGTGACTTTCAGCATCCTCCCGTCCTTATTGCCGCAATGGTTCAGTACTGGCGCGATGGGTACGAGATTGTCCAGGCTAAGAGAAAGGACAATCCCGCCACCCCGCTTTTTAAAAGGCTTTCCTCTAAGTGGTTTTATGTCCTGTTTTCGCTTTTAAGCGGCGTCCGGATGAAGCCTGGCCTGGCTGATTTCCGGCTTCTGAATCGGTGCTGTCTAAAGCGGTTATTACAACTTGGTGACTCCGGCCTTTTTTGGCGGGGCATAGTCCAATTAACGGGCTGCAAATCATGTCTGATCGATTATGATGCCCCGGCCCGCAGACATGGCAGGAGTAAATATTCTCTCCTTAAAATGACTAATCTGGCCTGGACGGCCATCACCTCTTTTTCTATCATTCCCCTGCGGTTGGCGGTTGTCATAGGCGGTCTAACCAGCTTAATGGCTTTTGGTGAACTGTTATATGTCCTCTATGTGCGGCTTCTTACTAATGCCGCTGTTCCTGGCTGGGCCTCCGCTCTTTCGGTTATTTCCTTTTTATTCGGGGTGTTGTTTATTCTGCTTGGGATTGTCGGCGAATATGTGGGACGTATTCTGGTTGAGGTGAGGGGCCGGCCGCGATATATCCTGAGCGATGCTCTGGGGTTGGATGGAGTTGGCGATCATAAATAGGCCTCTAAAATTAGGGTTTTTATGGGGGGCGCTGTTTCGAACTGGTCTCCACGCTCCTGCGTGGAAACCCATACTTTGTTTTATTCTGCCCCCTGTCTGCGTTCCCACGCGGGAGCGTGGGAACGAGAAAAAAGAGAAAACGCAGATGAGAAATTTTGAAGCAAAAAGCTCTAACTCCTTCTCGAATAAATTAATAAAGAGTTCCCTCCTGTCTCAGGTTTTTTGCTTGACTTTTTCTCATGTAAGTTTATGCTAACTTACATGAGAAATTTTCGGGATAAATTAACTGCCAGGCAGGAGGAAATTCTGGCCTCCGCCCTGGAGATTGTGGCGCAGGAGGGGAGCCGGGCCCTGACTATGAAAAGGGTGGCCAGGGCTGTCGGCGTCACGGAGGCCGCCATTTACCGTCATTTTAAGAATAAGCGCCACCTGCTTCTTGCCCTTTATGGATATGTCAAGGAATTACTCCTCTCGGAGCTTTCACCCGTATTGGCCGAAGACCTGCCTGCTCCGGAAAAGCTGGCCCTTTTTGTGGAGACCATGCTGGATTATCTCTCGAAACACAAGGGAATCAATCTGATTCTTCTGGCCGAGACCATATATCATCAGGATGAAGAACTCAGAAAGGCCATGCTGGATATTTTCTCAAGTTTCAGGGAACTTGCCAGAACCCTTATCATGGCCGGTATAGCGAGTGGACATTTTGAGCGGCATACGGATGCCGACGGGTTTGTCATCTGTCTCACGGGGATGATCCAAAGTGCCCTGATCAAGAATATGCTTGAAAAGGACACTGTCGGAAACTTTGATCTGGAGGCCGCTAAAAAGACGATTCCTGGCTGTATCCTGAGAGGGCTTCTCCCCAGGGCTGAAAGTCAGGGTGGGGCAGGATAATCCCGCTCCGGCTCGGAAAAGGTTACGCAACTATGGATAAAACAGGTTTTATACGTTTGGTCAGTTTGCGCTTACTGACATTGGTTTTGATAGCCGGCCTGGTTTTTGTCTCCGGCCTGAAAACGGCCCGTGCCGCCAAGGTTCTTACCTTGGCTGAGGCTGTTCAAACCGCTCTGGCAAACAGTCCGCAGATCAAGGAAAATCAGGCTGTGGTCCGGGGAGCGGTATCTGGCCGCAAGGCGGTGCGGGCCAGTCTCTTCCCCCAGGTAAATGGTTACACAAAATACGATAGATTGAGTGCCCCGGTCTCTGTTGTCCCCATTCAGGGACTCCATCTGCCGCCGCCTCTCTTCAGCAGGGATCAGTATCAGGCGGGTATTTCGTTCAGGCTGCCTCTGTACGAGGGGGGCAGGCTGCGGGGCGGGATGCGAGCGGCCGCCAAGGATGAGGGGATTGCCAGGGCGGGGCTGGCCGATTCCAGAGAGGCCTTAATCGCTGCCGTGACGGATACCTATAACAGTATTCTTTATCTGAAATTACTTTTAGCCGCAAAACAGAAAATCCTGGCAGCCATAGAGGAGGCGAGAAATGAAGCGGCTCTTCGGCTCAAATTAGGCCGGACGGCCCCCCTTGATCTTATGGAAATTGACACCCAGGCAGCCTCCGAGCGCCTTGAACTGGTCAGAGTCAGGGAGACGCTCAAGCGGGCCGGGCAGCAGCTCTGTCTTCTCCTGGGCTGGTCACCTGCAACCGGGATTAAGGCCAGGGGCAGCCTGGAACGGAATGGTCAGGAAGCGGCAGATCTTGCCGCCTCTCTCGCCGGGCCCTCCGGCCGTGGGCGGCTCAAGGAGTTTATCGGCAAGCGGCCCGATATTATTCAGGCCGGGAAAGTGGTTGAAAGGGCTGATGAGTCATTGCGGATTACCAAAGGGCTACGGCTGCCTGATGTGGATCTGGTGGGTGATTACGGCCGGCATGCGGGCGCCGGCCTTGATGGTGAGGAGGGGCGCTGGTCGGCGGGAATACATCTCTCCGTAAATATTTTCAATAGCGGTCTGATTGCAGCAAAGGTGGCAAAAGCCAAGGCAAAACGGGATGCCGCAGCCGCGGCCTTAAAGAGACTTACCCTCAAGGCGGAGTCCCAGGTCTATGCCGCCCTGTCATCACTGCGGGAGGCCAATACGAGAATTTCGCTGGCTGCTGAGGCCAGGAGAACCGCCGGAGAGGCATATAGGATAGAGGCCCTGCGTTACCGGAAGGGCAGCGGTACGGTGACCGATATGCTGAAGGCCCAAGCCGTCTGGTGGTTGGCCAGGGCTCAATATATAAGAGCCCTGTTCGACCGGCAGCAGGCGGCAACAGCACTCAGGCTGGCAACCGCTTATCATCCGTCCTGACGGCCAAAGTTGCGGACAGCAATAAAATATCCGGAGAGTTAAACCATGTCGAAGAGCGCTCGAATCTCAAGAATTGTTATCTTTGTCGTGCTGGCCGTTGCGCTGGCGGTTGGCGGTATTCTCATTGTCCGCCACAAGAAAAAGGAACTGGCCAAGACGCCGCCGCCGGCCAGGACGCTTATGGCGGTGAATACCGTGCGGGTACAATACGGTGACCTTGACGATACGAGACAATATCTCGGTATTCTGCGGGCCAGGGTCTCCGGCCAGGTGTCATCCCAGTTAACGGCCCGTATCATCTCTGTTCAGGTTCGGGAGGGGGATGTAGTGAAAAAAGGTCGGATTGTGGTAGTTCTGGATTCCAGAATCCAGAGAGATAAGGCAAACTCACTCATGGCCCAAGTGGATGCTGCCAGAACCGCACTTGCTACCTACGAGGGAATATATCACCGGGATTTGGTTCTGTATCAGAACAAGGGTCTGAGCAAAGAGGCCCTTGACCGTTCCGATATGGCCAGGGCCGCCGCCGAATCAAGACTCAAGGCTCTGGAAAGCTCGCTCGGAATTGCCAGGATTGAATTGTCATACACAAGGCTTGCCGCACCATACAAGGCCCTGGTTATTAGACGCCTTATGGAGCCGGGCGATCTCGCGCTGCCGGGGAAACCGATTCTTGCCATTGACGCGCTGGGCAGGGGGTACAAGCTACTTGTCAGCCTGCCGCAGAACATATTCCCTGTCCTCAAGAGCGGCGACCCGGTGCGGATTGTATTCGGAGCGGGCACCAGGAGAACAGTCGATGCATCTATAAGCAGTCTCTACCCGGCCGGCCCGGCGGACATGCTGCCGGTCTGCGAGGTGGATCTCGCTGCCCGGCCTTTTGGTCTGCCGGCGGGATCATCCATAGGAGTTGTTTTTACCGTGGCCAAAGCCCGGGGATTTATTGTTCCTCAGAGGGCCGTTCTGCATGAAGCAAGCGGCAATTTTGTTTTTATGGTGGATAAAAATGGGGCAGTGCGGATTGTCCCCATAAAAATGCTGGTGCAGAACCCAGATCTGGCCTGTGTGACAGGGAATCTCGCGGCCGGGCAGCAGATAGTGGTGGCCGGGGAAGATGTGCTGCTGCGTCTCCACCAGGGCCGGAAGGTAAGGCCGGTAAGCCTCGACGGCCAGGCCGGGGCAGGGAGATAAATCATGAAATTCGATCTTGGTGATTGGGTTCTCAAGCGGCCGCATCTGATTTTCTCCGTTCTCTTCCTGACTGCCGTATTAGGGATGATCGGCTTTTTTTCCATGCCTATGAATCTGTTTCCGGATGCCAATTATCCCCAGGTGGTGGTTATCATCTCCGAGCCGGGGGCCGCGGCCCGGGATGTGGAAGCGGATGTCACCAGGCCGGTTGAAAAGGCCCTCTCTGCCATCAGCCTTGTCCGCACGGTTCGTTCTATTAGCCAGGATGGGATGACCGCCGTGGCTGCTGAATTTGATTATAAAAAGGGCCTGGATTCTGCGGCCACGGATGTCGCCAATGCCTTGAAACGGATAGAGTCCCGGCTGCCGGATACTGCTCGGCCCCCGGAAATCTTCAAGGTGAGCGATGCCACGGCCCCGGTTTTCACCCTGGCCCTTTCGCCCAAGAAGGGCTCACATCTGGATCTGGCCAAGGTGCGCCAGTTAGCGGACAATGAAATAAAAGAGGCCTTTCTACGGGTTCCTCAGGTCGGGAACGTGGAGGTTTTCGGCGGTTTTATGCCGGAGATCGACATCAGCGCTGATCCGGTGAAACTCCGGGCCCTGGGCATATCTTTAGCCCAGGTGATTGAGGCGGTCAGGAGTCAGAATGTCAATATTCCCAATGGCCTGATTATCAGGAAGCATGATCAATTCCGCATCAAGACCTATGGTGAAAAAAAGGATCTGGCCCGGATCGCGGATATTGTGGTGGCCGCCAGGGACGGAGCGGTGGTTCATTTAAAGGATATTGCTACCATAAAGGTCTCTTACCGGGATCGGCAGAGTCTGTTTATCGGTAGTAAGCGGGAGGCCGTTGGACTCAATATTCTGCGGCCGGAAAAGGGCGGCCATGTCACCACCACAATTACCGCCGTGGAAAAGGCCCTGCCCAAAATCAAGGCCCGCTTTCCGGAGATCAATTTTAAAATAGCCGATACCCAGAAGAATCTGATTGAAACCAGTATCAAGAATATGGCGCAGGCCCTCAGGGACTCTATCATCATGACCGTGCTGGTCATCTTCGTCATGTTGGCCAGCATGAGATTAGCGGCCCTGGCCGCGGTTTCCATCCCTCTGGTGTGCTTCATGGCCTTTGCCGGTATGTACATGATGGGGTATGAACTCAATATTGTCACTATGACGGCCATTATCCTCTCGGTGGGCCTGCTGGTGGATGACACCATCGTGGTCATTGAAAACATCCAGCGTCACGCGGTTAAGTTAAAAAAGCCCATCCAGCGGGCCGTGGTGGATGGGCTCAACGAGATTGTCCTGGCGGACTGGGCCGGAACCTTCACCACGGTGATTGTCTTGGTTCCCATCATGTTTGTGGGCGGATACCCTGGTAAGATTCTGCGGCCTCTTACTGTGGTGCTCTCTCTGACCCTGCTTTCCTCTTTCGTGGTCTCGGTCACGATCATTCCGCTTCTCGCCAGATACTTTGCCGGCCAGACCACCAGTAACCGCTTTGAGAAAATCTTTGAGGTTCTGGATAAATTTACGATCACCCCGATTACTGATTTTTTCTCCAGCCTGGTACTCTTTGCCCTTTCTCATCGGCTTGTTTTTATCCTGGCGGGGATCGCCTTGTTCGCAGTCAGCATGCGGCAGATGCCCCTGGTGGGACGTGATCTTATGCCCTCAATGGACACGGGGATAGTCAAGGTGGCCTTCCGGACGGCCGCTGATTCCTCTCTCAACGCCACGGAAAAAATTGCTAAACAGGTAAAAGCTGTGGTGGAGAGCGTGCCAGGCTTGAAATTCCTGGCCCTTGAAGTTGGTTCAGAGCCGGGGGTGGTGAGTTTCGGAACCGGCCGGACACCCCAGGACGGCTCGATCACCGCCCATTTTGTTGACCGCTTTCACCGGCAGCAGACTATCTGGCAAATGGAAGAGACCATTCGGCAGAAGGCCGGTAAAATTCCCGGCATCACCTCCCTGTCGGTCTATGATTTCGGGGCCACTCCTCTCTCCTCCATTGCGGCCCCGGTGGATATCATGATCAGCGGGCCGGAGCCTGGGGTGCTTGCGGCCCTGGCCGGGGAGGTGCAGGGCCGGCTCGAAGGGGTTCGCGGCCTGACTTCGGTCTCCCGTTCATGGCGTATTGACAAAAAAGAGATGCTTCTGACCATTGATCCGCAAAAAGCCGCCCGCTTTGGTACGAATCCAGCCGCCATCAGCACCCAGGTACAACAGGCAATTCAGGGCGAAGGTGCCTCTGTTCTGCGGGTAACCGGCGAGGATGGTTATGTTATCAGGGTAAGATATGGGCAGGGCGACCGGAATCAGGTAAAAGATATCATGGTCTATGAGATAGTGACTCCCCGGGGGCCGGTTCCGCTCCAGGAGTTTGCCGAACTAACGGGCGGTTTTACCCGTACCGTGTTTACCCGGAAGGATATTTCCCCGGTTATTGATGTGTACGGCTACCGGGCTACCACCTCAATCAGTCATCTGCATGAGCGCATTGTCAAGGCCCTGACTGGTATTGAGCTGCCACCGGGCTACCGGCTCTCCTACGAAGGAGAGTACAAAAATATGGGAGACACCGGCAAACGTCTGGGTAAATCTCTGGGGATCGCCGTCCTGCTGCTGTTTTTCTCTCTGGTGATTACCTTCAAATCGTGGGTTAATCCCATCGTCATCATGTCGGCCATTCCCCTGTCCATAATCGGTGCGGTCTGGGGGCTGCTCATTACCGGTCGGCACATGTGTATGCCGGCTACCATGGGGATGATCCTGTTGACCGGTATCGTGGTGAATAATTCCATCCTGCTGATCGACTTTATCGAACGGGCAAGAAAGGGGGGGGAAGACCTGGTGAGCGCCATTCAACAGGCCGTAAGGATGCGTACCAGACCCATAATCATGACCGCTGCCTGTACCATCGTGGGGATGTGGCCCGTGGCTGCGCAGGAGGCCATCGGCCTGGAGAGGCTTTCTCCTCTCGCGGTGGTGGTAATCGGCGGCTTGTTGGTGGCGACTATCCTTACCCTGGTTTATGTGCCTATATTTTACAGTCTGGGAAGGCTTAAAGGGGATGCTCAGAGGGAGCGCAGCCTGTCACGGGCGTAATCTGCCATTTTTTGATTTGGAAAGTTTTTAAGCACCATATTCAGATAACGGCGGCCGCTGTTTAAATCGTGATGTTTGAGGGCTAATATCCCCAAATGATAATAGGCTGAGGCGCGCCAGGGACTATGGGGATCGGACTCGATAATTTTATTAAAGGCCGCCGCGGCTTTGGAGTCAAGATCCTGCAGGTAGTAACAGGCCGCAATATAGTAGCGGGCGTTTCTGGCCATATCGGATAAAGGCAGGGCCTTAATAACCCTGGTAAATTTCTGCCTTGCCGCTGGGTAGCGTCCGGCATCTTTATAGCTGATTGCGGTATTAAAGAGCCGTTGGGGGTTTTTTTGCAGGATATCCTTTAGCTGAAAGGTGGCGGCGGTTGTGCCCGCCAGTGCCAAAAAGACGGCTGTTATAATCATGGTTTTACCCTGGGGCCGTTTTCGAGCTGTCATAAACCAGTTCCCGGACAGCCGTTGTATTGGCAGGCTTAATCTCAGGCGCCAGCGGGAAATCGTCTTGACTGGCAGATTGATCAGTAGAATGAAGAGCCCCAGGAGGCTCAGTATCTCCCCCCAATAATCAAAATTACCATTTTTGTAGTCCATGGTGATATGCCCTGTCCTGGGATATATCATCATAAAGGCGGGGGTGACCTGATAGATGGTATCTGCACCCCGCACCTGCCAGTCCGGGTGATAGGATATCTTTATCAGCACTGGCCGTTCCCGGCAGGTGGTGGTAATATCCAGTCCCTGGGGGCGTATTTTCTCTGATGTCGCGCAGGGGGGCAAGTTTAACGGATGGCGGGGTAGCGGCCCTTTGAGACTGGTGATTGGGATGGCATGGGCTGGAATTTTCTGGCCGGGGCGCGGGAAGATGACCGGGATATCCAGATCCCGGTCATTCGTAAACCATCTGAAGGCCGCCTCCTTGATATTATCGCCTTTATATACCAGGGGTTGGAACTTAAGGGGGATGGTGTATTTGCCGGTGTTGTCCGGTAAATGCCATAATTCATAAGGGCCGATAGTCTTCTGTAACCGGTAGCCCCTAACCTGACGAACGGCCTTTTCAGCCTCTCTCGAGCGGAGAAGTAAATCACTGACATTGAAGAGGGCCAGACGGGGCAGGGCCCGGTTAAAGTTCATTTCATCATAGTGGTATTGGGGAAAGGGCCGAGAAGCATTTTTTGAGATCAGGGCCTGGAGATAGAAGACAAAGGGGGCACTAGGTGAGGCCTGCATATACAGGCCCTCCAGGGTGGCCCGTTTGGCGAAGAGAGGCAGAGATTCAAATGCCCGGCTGGAACCGAAAATATTATGCCGCGGTGAGTTTTCCACTGCTACTCTGGGTTGGCTGAAATTGCCCGCCAGGGCCTGATTTATCTCTTTGAATAACGGCCAGGCCGCTTTTTTCTGGAAACCGCTGTAATTCCATTCGGCCCAGGATGGAATTGAGCCTTTATAACCGTTGGCCCAGAATATGATCAGGGGGATCAGCAGGATGACTAAGGGGGCCAGGTCGGTTCTTTTAGCAAAGTAGCTTCTGAGGTATCCCGCTCCTGCCGCGCAGATTATAATAGTTAACAGTTGGCCGCAGGGCACGAAGCGGATATCTACCAGACCCAGCGCCGGGCCGCTGTAATAAAGGGCGGCGGCCGCCGCCATGGCGAACCAGAGGTAGGTGGTAATTTTAACCGCCTCCGGGGCGAGTCTTTTTCTGAATATTAAGATAAATAGAGAGAAACATACCGCCCCCAGGGCGGCGGGCAGTATTATAGGCGGTATAATCTGCCGCCAGCTGTCTATCTGCCAGATGGTATGATATGGAGTGGTGAATTTACCAAAAGCCAGGAGGGGGACAAGCCAGAAGGCCAGGAGCAGAAAGCCCAAAGCGTAGGTTTTGCATAGATAGATGAAACGTCGGCTGAAATCCTCTATGGTAAAAAGAAAAAAGATGGATACGGCTTCGACAAATAACAGGGGATAACCGTGGCTGAAGCCCACCAAGAAAATCAGGATGGCGTTCGTTATAATTCGGGAGTTATCTGTCACCCCCCTGTAAAGACTGCCTATAAGCAGAACGGCCATGGCCAGGCTCAGGCTGTAGGTAAATTCACCAGCCAGAGTACTTAACAAATTACCGCCCCACATGGAATTGGCCGGGTTATTTAAAAAAAGCAGGCTCAAGGCGGCCCCCAAAGCCGGGCCGGGGAAGGGAATATCCAGATCACGCAGCATTAAATAGACAGAGACTGGCAACATGAATGTTCCCAATAGGGTAATCAGCTTAAAGGCAATGGTGAGCGGCATGGCAAGGCTGAGAGCCTTCATCATCAGGAAGGGCAGTGGAAAATAAAATTGCAGGATGGGAAATCCGGCATAATTCCCCATTGTCCAGCCGCTGATATGCCCTTGAGGCAGCAGGGTCTTGACGAGATAGTGCAGGGTGTAATAATGGGAGGCTGTATCACCGCCCGTGGTTATGGTTGGGCTGATTAGATCTCTTAAGGGCAGGAGAGATGAGAGAGCCGCCCATATCGCGGCTATGGTTAATATATCTATAAAGATGGTTGATTTTGTCTTCTTGATATTCCGATATACGGCTGTCATAAAGGTGAGAACGCCCAGGGATAGAGCCAGGATATAGAGGTAATTGTCGTGCTGATTAACGCCTGCTGGCTGACTAATAAAGTGGGCGCTGGTTACCGCTGTTTCCCGATTACCAGGCGGGGAGAAATATTCCGCTACCCAATAAAGGTCGCAGGATAAAGCGGCAGTTGGCGAGGCGGTTGGTATAACGGTAAAATTGGCCTGGGCCCGGCCGTTTATCAGTCTTATCTGCCGTTGGGCGGGAGATAGACTGATTCCCTCCGGGGGGTGGCCGATCAGGGTAATTGTCCCGTTTTTTATGGTTGGAGCACGTATTGTTATGCGATAGAGGCGGCCATTTTTATTGACAGCCACAGCCCGCAGGTCTATGAGAGATGGGCCGCCGGCAGCGGTTTGGGCAATTGCCACCAGGGCTTGTGAGCGGTTGATGCCGTCCTGCTGGTAAGATACAGTTATATAAACTGGTATTTGGCCCTGGATGTCAGCGGGGAGGTTAAGGTCAATTTCCGCCTTTACGCGTTTATCCGGCCCTATATCTCCCAAACCGCTTATCTGGTGATGGCGGCCCAGGAAAAGGGCTTTAATAACAATATTCCCAGCCTGTTCATTGCCGTTGTTGGTGACTGTTAACTGGAGTCTGGCTTTATGGCCGCTTACCGTTACCGCGGCTCTGGTTTGTAACGAAATGGTGGCGGCGTTAGAGTTATTGGCGGGCGGCAGCATAAAAAACACGCTCAGCAGGATACCGGCCAGAATTCTGGCTATGAATGGAAACTGCCCGGTGAGATCTTTGTTATGTGTTCTGTCTGGAGCCATAATTGTTAATTATTTTACAGCGTTGTTGCCGGTTTTTTTTATTTGGTGTTCATGATGTGTTTACACATAAATTGATTTTTAAGAGGTCTGCATTACCTTGTGTATTCGTTTCTTGTTGATTTTATTGATTAAGGCCACCTTTTGAGCCTCTTTCTTTTTGCTGTCCCTCTCACAATAAATTTTATGTCCTTCGAGATCACGCCCTGTCCAATACATAAGAGTGGAATAGGTTGAGGGGGTCGGGGTAAAAATCTGGGTCTGCTCCGGGGCTATGCGTAGATGACGGCGGCAGAAATCCTTTAGATCCCGCATGTCCTTCAAGGTGCAGCCTGGATGGGCGGCGATAAAGTAATAGGTTAAAAACTGCGGTTTACCGGCTTTACGGCTCTCCTCGTCAAAGAGATGTTTAAACTCCAGAAGGTGTTTAACCTGGGGTTTGCCCATTTGGGTCAGAACATGATCCAGGCAATGTTCCGGGGCGATTTTTAACTGGCCGGAGACATGGTGCTTTACTACCTCCCGCAGATATTCCCTGCCCTGTCCGCCGGTCATGACCATATCGTAACGGATACCGGAGGCGATAAATACCCGTTTTATGCCCGGCAGGCTGCGCAGCTTTTTTAATAATGCCAACTGCCGTTTATGGTTGATCTTGAGATTGGGGCATATTTCGGGAGTCAGGCAGCGCCGGTGGCGGCAGGGGCCTTTGCTGAGTTTTCTGGCGCATTCAAAGCCGTACATATTGGCGGTGGGGCCGCCGACATCTAATATATTACCTTTGAAAAAGGGCTGCTTGCTGATTTCTACCGCCTCCTTCAAGATTGATTCCTCGCTTCTCGAACGTACCGTCCGCCCCTGATGGACAGCTATGGCGCAGAAATTACACTCGCCATAGCAGCCGCGATGAGTGGTAATGGCGGCCTGGATAGTGGTCAGGGCCCGCACCGTGCCATGGCGCTTATAATAGGGGTGAACCTCACGGCTGAAGGGCAGTGCGTGGATCTTATCCAGCTCTTCAGTTTTCAGGTAGGGGGCGGGAGGATTCTGAATCAGGTAGCGGCTGTCCTGGAGTTGGGCCAGGCCATGGGCGGTGAGGGGGTCATTATTATGATAAAATTCCTCAAACATGCGGCTGGCGGCGGATTTATCCATCATCACGGTCTTATGGGGCGGTAGTTCGGTAAAACCGTCAGGTACCTGAGCGCCGATATAACAAAGACCCGGCAGAGTCCTGAAATCGCCTTTTTCTGTTAAGGTACGGGCCAGTTGCACCACGGTACGTTCCGCCATGCCATAGAGCAGGATATCCGCCCTGGCGTCAAAGAGGATAGAACGTCTGACCTTGTTTGACCAGAAATCATAGTGGCTTATCCGCCGCAGACTGGCCTCGATGCCCCCCAGGACTATGGGACTTTTATGGTCGGTTTCCTTTTGCAGTTTTCTGATTAGGTTGGTATAGACAATAACCGCTCGGTCCGGCCGCCGGGTGTTCCTGCCGCCCGGTGTAAAATCATCTGATTTACGCCTTTTTTTCAGGGCGGTGTAATTGGCCACCATGGAGTCAACGCTGCCGCCGCTCACGCCCCAGAAGAGGCGGGGGTTGCCGAGGCGATTGATATCCGTGGTTGAATTTATGCCGGGCTGGGCGATGACTGCCGTTTTGAAACCGGCGGCCATGAGAACCCGGCCAATGAGGGCGACACCTATATAGGGGCTGTCAATATAGGTGTCGCCGCTGATGAGGATTATATCCGCCTGTGTCCAGCCCAAGCGGTGCATTTCGTCTTTGGTAGTTGGTAGAAATCGCATGTCGGCAGGGTAAGGGGTATGATGGAAAAGGTCAAGGGGCCGGATAATATTTAAGAGGATTGAGGCATATGGCAGAGGAAATTAGAATTAAGCTTAAGGATGATAGCATCCGCCTGGGACAATTATTAAAACTGGCCAATCTGGTATCCTCCGGCGGGGAGGCCAAAATCAGGATTAAGGCCGGAGAGGTGATGGTGAATGGGGCGGTGGATATCCGTCGCGGCGCTCAGCTTCGTGCCGGTGACCGGGTGGAGATGGATGGCCGGATGGTGATTGTCGGGGCAGACGCAGAATAATGGGCAACCACGGGGGTGCCCCTACGAAATCAAAACGGGGCGATGGTGAAAAATTTCTCTTTCCATAACCCCGCCCCTATCCCGTACCTGCCCGGATAAACTCCTGGTTCAGGCGGGCGATATGGCGGATGGATATATTTTTCGGGCAGCTGGCCTCGCACTCCCGTTCATTGCTGCAATTACCGAATCCCGCCTCCCGCATGGCCCGAACCATGGTTAGAACTCGTTTTTTACGTTCCGGCTGGCCCTGGGGCAGAAGGGCGAACTGAGAGACCTTGGCCCCGGTAAAGAGCATGGCTGCGGCGTTGGGACAGCTGGCGACACAGGCTCCGCAGCCAATACAGGCGGCGGCATCCAGGGCCTCCTCGGCGGCCGCTCTGGATACGGTCTGGCTGCTGGCATCCGGCGCTGAACCGGCATTTATTGAGACATAACCGCCAGCGGTAATAATATGATCAAAGGCCCTGCGGTCAATGATCAGGTCCTTAATCGTCCCCAAGGCCCTGGCTCGAAATGGCTCAATAATAATGGTCTCGCCATCTCTGAAATGGCGCAGATGGAGCTGGCAGAGGGTGGTAGATTTTTCTTTACCATGGGCGTAACCGTTCACCATGGTACCGCACATCCCGCAGATTCCTTCCCGGCAGTCATGGTCAAAGGCTATGGGCTCTTCACCCTCCAGGGTAAGGCGTTCGTTTACGACATCAAGCATCTCCAAAAATGACATATCCGTTGAAACTGCGCCTGATTTATATTCCTTGAAGCAGCCTTTACTCTCCGGCCCCGGCTGCCGCCAGATCTTTAATTTAAGGTGAATGAGAGCCATTATTTGTAATTCCTCTGGCTAAGCTTGATGTTTTCAAAATTAAGCGCCTCCAAGCGGCTGATTGGTTTACTGTCCGGCCCCTGATATTCCCAGGCCGTTACATGGGCGTAATGTTCATCATCCCTTTGGGCCTCATTGTCGGCGGTTTGGCTCTCTTCCCGGAAATGGCAGCCGCATGACTCCCGCCGTTCCAGGGCGTCACGTACCATTAATTCGCCGAATTCCATGAAATCCGCCACTCGGCCGGCTCGTTCCAGGGATTGATTAAGAGTGCTGCCGCTTCCCGGTACCATGGCATTTTGCCAGAATTCTTGGCGCAGGCGGGGAATTTCCTCCAAGGCCTGGCGCAGATTATGCTCATTGCGGGACATGCCGCATTTATTCCATAGAATACGGCCTAACTGGCGGTGAAAATCATCAACCGTTCGGCGGCCCTTGATGGATAGAAGACGGGTTATTTTATCTCTCGCCTCATGTTCACAGGCGGCGAATTGGGGATGAGCGCTGTTAATCTGGCCGGCCTGTATATCTGCGAGATAGGGGGTGATGGTGGTGGGAATGACAAAATACCCGTCAGCCAGCCCCTGCATCATAGAGCTTGCCCCTAAGCGATTAGCACCGTGATCGGAAAAATTGGCTTCGCCCAGGGCGAAGAGGCCGGGCAGGGTGGTCATCAGACTGTAATCAACCCAGAGACCGCCCATGGTATAATGAACCGCCGGATAGATCCGCATGGGGGTACGCAGGGGGTTCTCGCCGGTGATTCTCTCGTACATTTCAAAGAGATTGCTGTATTTCCGAAATATCTCTTCTTCGCCCTGGCGGTGGATGGCGTCGGAAAGATCAAGATAGACCGCCAGGCCGCTGCCTCCCACCCCCTTACCTTTGTCGCATTGTTCCTTGGCGTTGCGTGAGGCGACATCACGGGGTACAAGGTTGCCGAAGGCCGGGTATCTAACCTCTAAAAAATAATCACGTTCGTCTTCTGGAATCTGTTCCGGCGGCCTGGCGTCACCGGCTTTTTTGGGCACCCAGACTCGGCCGTCATTTCGCATGCTCTCGCTCATCAGGGTGAGCTTTGATTGATGCTCGCCGTGTACTGGTATACAGGTGGGGCGGATTTGGACAAAGCAGGGGTTGGCAAAGGCCGCGCCCCGTTTATAGGCCCGCCAGGCCGCCGTTACATTGGAGGACATGGCATTGGTGGAGAGGCAGTAAACATTACCGTAACCGCCGCTGGCTATAATTACGGCGTCGGCGGCGTGCCGTTCAAACCGGCCGGTCTGCAGATCGCGGCTTATTACCCCTCTAACTCTGCCGTCCACCATCACAATGTCCATAATTTCGGCGCGGGGGTGGATCCGCACTCTCCCGGTTGCTGCCTGGCGCATCATGGCGCCGTAGGCTCCAATGAGTAATTGCTGGCCGGTCTGCCCTCTGGCGTAGAAGGTGCGTGCCACCTGAGCCCCGCCGAATGAACGGGTGGCGAGGTGGCCGCCGTATTCACGGGCAAAGGGGATACCCTGGGCCGCGCAATGGTCAATGATCTGATTACTGATCTGGGCCAGGCGGTAGACGTTGGCTTCTCTGGAACGAAAATCGCCGCCTTTAATGGTATCATAAAAGAGACGTTGAATGGAATCGCCGTCATTGGCATAATTTTTGGCAGCGTTAATGCCGCCCTGGGCGGCAATGCTGTGGGCCCGGCGCGGGCTGTCCTGGAGGCAGAAACTCTGGATATTATAGCCTGATTCAGCCAGGCTGGCCGCTGCCGAGGCCCCGGCCAGGCCGGTGCCGATGATAATAATTTTATAACGCTTCTTGTTGGCTGGATTAATTAAGCGGCTGTTAAAACGATAATTATCCCATTTCTCACTTAGGGGGCCGGGTGGAATATTGGCGTTCAATCGGGTAGGCAAGGCAATCCTCTCCAAGGCTCGTATAGTTTTATGATTTTTTTTTTAAAAATTGCGGGTAATATCTTCCCTGCTTACTGTAGAAAATGTAAGCGTTTCAGGGTGTTCATGGAGTGCTGACTAAAAAATTGGCTGACAGCAGGCAGAGCAAAGGTATTAAGCTGAACAGCAACCCGCCTATAATACTAATCGTTAATGAGCTTTTTCGTAATAAATCAGTATGGCGCAGGCCAAGGCCCAGGGACTGCCAGAGGCTCCAGAAGCCGTGGCTGACGTGCAGAGCCAGGGCGGCAAGGCTGATTAAATAATAGAAGGCGGTGAGGGGGAGGCTCAGATTATGACGCACCAGAGCCGCTATTTCCACCGGCTTTACGCCCCGGAATGCCAGGAGATGAAAGATAATAAACAGGAGAATTAACAGTCCTGTATAGGGCATGGTGCGGGAGCCCCAGGTGCGGCCGCCAGCGTTTTTATGGCATGAATAATGCTTTGGCCTGGCTCGGAGATTCTCGTAATAGGAAATTAGGGCCAGGGCTATATGGATGGTGAAAAAGCAGAATAGAACTACCTCGAAAAGCAGCACCAGCACCGGCAGGCTGTGGAGGTCAGCGGCGTAAGAAATAAAGGCCTTCGCCCCCCAGAAGGCAGCGCTGTTGCCGAGGAGGTGAAGAAAAAGAAAGAACCCGAGGAAGGCGCCGCTGATGGCCATAAGGGCCTTGCGGCCGATACTTGAGAAGATAAATATTTCTTGTTTGTCCATGACACTAAACCCTGCGGTAGAGATCATTGCCTTTATCGTCACAGACAATAAAGGCCGGGAAATCGCGGACTGTAATCCGGCGCACCGCCTCCATTCCCAGCTCGGGGAAGGCTATGACCTCGACTTTGGTGATGCATTCTTTTGCCAGCACCGCAGCCGGGCCGCCCATGGAGCCTAAATAGAAGCCGCCATACCGTTTACAGGCGGCGCTCACCTTCGGCGCCCGGTTGCCCTTGGCTAACATAATCAGAGAACCGCCGGCGGCCTGGAATTCATCAACATAGATATCCATGCGGCCGGCGGTGGTGGGGCCGAAGCTGCCCGAGGCCATACCTGCCGGGGTCTTGGCCGGGCCGGCGTAATAGACGGGATGATTTTTGAAATAGTCCGGCATGGTGCCGCCCTGGTCGATAATCTCTTTGACCCTGGCGTGGGCAATGTCGCGAGCGACAACGAGAGTGCCGTTTAAATGGAGAAGGGTACCCGTTGGCTGCCTCGTTAACTGGGCCAGAATCTCCGGCATTGGCCGTTCTAAGTCTATGTTTACCGCCTCTTTGGTTTTTATGTGCAGCTTATCTTCGTAGGGGGTGAGAACTCTTTCCAGTTCTTCAATGAATATCCCCTCGCCGGTGATTTTGGCTTTGATGTTACGGTGGGCGCTGCAACTTACCCCCAGACCGACGGGGTTGGAGGCGGCGTGACGCGGCAGGCGGATGACTCTGGTATCATGGGCCAGATATTTACCGCCGAACTGAGCCCCAATTTCTGATTCCCTGGCAATCTGCAATAGACGACCCTCCCATTCCATATCCCGGAAGGCCCGGCCATATTTATCGCCCGTGGTCGGCAGATCATCATAATAGCCTGCCGAAGCCAGTTTTACCGCCTTTAAATTGGCCTCGGCGGAGGTACCGCCGATTACCAGGGCGATATGATAGGGCGGACAGGCGGCCGTACCTAATTTGGGTAGCTGGCGGCGGCAAAAATTGCTGAGATTTGACTCAGTTAACAGCGTTTTGGTCTCCTGATAGAGAAAGGTCTTGTTGGCGGAACCGCCGCCCTTGGCTAAAAACAGAAAATGGTATTCGCGGCCGGGCCGGGAATAAATGTCAATCTGGGCCGGGAGGTTGCATTGGGTATTGACCTCCTCAAACATAGAGAGCGGCGCCATCTGTGAATAGCGCAGGTTTTCACGGGTATAGGTGTCAAAGATGCCGTGTGCGAGGTATTGCTGGTCATCGCAATTTGTCCAGACCTGTTCTCCCTTATGAGCGTGGATAATGGCGGTACCGGTATCCTGACAGCCGGGTAGAACACCTTTGGCCGCCTCTCTGGCATTTTTAAGCAGGGTGACGGCCACATAACGATCATTATCCGAGGCCGCGGGATCATCAATAATTGCGGCTAACTGGCGCAGATGGTTACGGCGCAGAAAGAAAGAGATATCCCGTAGGGCCTCGCGGGCCAGGTGGCGCAGGGCCTCCGGCTCAATGGTCAGAATTTGACGTCCGGCTGCCTCAATGGTTTTGACATGGCTGTTGGTCAGGCAGCGATAACTGGTTGTATCGGGCCCCAACTGAAAGAGGGGGGCATAATGAAAGTTGCAATTTGGCATTTTGGGGGGCTTGGTGAAGGGATTAATAATTCCGTCTTAACTAACTCTTGTTACAAAATAATTAGTGGTGCCTGGTTAGATTTTGTTATCAGCGCTGGTTCTTAACCGTATATTACTGAAAAATAAAAAATAATAAAAAATAATAAAAAATGGTATAAAAACGGCTATAGACTTGTCAAGATAATTAAAAAGAATTATGTAAAAGATGACTTTTTTTGTTAAATATCAGTAGTTTTTGTGAATAAAAATAATGTGTTGGGTTCGATACTCTGGTCTGTCAGGAGACTTGGGGCAGGTCGCTGCTCTTTAAAAGATAACAAGGTGAACTATTTATGAAAGAAGCGCGTATTATTTTGGCAGATGATCATGTCCTGATTCGCCGGGGGTTGAAAAAAATTATTGATGGTGAAGATAATCTGCGGGTGGTTGATGAGGCGGCTGACGGGCTGGAATTAATCGGCCTGCTGGAAAATACTGCGGCTGATTTAGTTCTTCTTGATATCTCCATGCCCCATATGCGTGGGATTGAGGCCATTAAAGAGGTGAGGGCGATCAGGCCCAGGATAAAGGTTTTAATTCTTACCATGCACAGCAGTAAGGAGTTTTTGTGCAGCGCTATGCAGGCGGGAGCTAATGGCTATGCCCTGAAGGAAGATTCTGATGTCGAGCTCATAACCGCCATTAAACAATGCTTGGCTGGCAGGTGTTATATCTCGCCTGTTCTGGCGGATAATTTTCTCCCCCACGAACTGGAGAAATTATGTGTTGGCGGCCGTCTGACCGGCAAGCTGCTTACCAATCGGGAGAAACAGGTAATTGTGCTGGTGGCGGAGGGCAATAAGAGTAAGGAAATTGCCGATGTTTTGCGGATCAGTATCCGTACCGTGGAACATCATCGGGCCAATATCATGCGTAAAATAGGGGCTAAAAATACGGCGGAGATGATTCGCTATGTTATTCAGCAGGGGCTTATGCCAGCCGCAGAATGACGTAGGCGGCAAATGACGGAATTCATAGATGAAAGGCTGATAGGCTGTGTTCTTATCGGCGGCAAAAGCAGACGGATGGGAAGTCCTAAGCATCTCCTGCCGGTCAAGGGCGGCAGGAAGTCCTGGCTGGAGCATATCGCCCGGATTTTAACCCCGTTTTGCCACGAAATAGTTGTTGCTGGGGCCGGGGAATTACCTCCTGGTAAGTGGCAGCGTCTAAGTGATGTCCCGAATTGCGCCGGGCCTTTATCTGGTATTCTATCGGTCAGCCGCTATTGTCCCACGTCCTCATTTTTGGTTTGTGCCTGTGATATGCCTGATATCTCAACGGCGGCTGTCTCTTGGCTCTTAAGGCAGCGCCGGGCTAGAGACTGGGCTCTGGTGCCGAAGACTGATTTTTATCAGCCTTTATTCGCCTTATACAGTGGGCGGATGGGCCCCGTTTTTGAGGCGATGGTCAGGGCTGGTAAGTTTAAAATAAGGCATATATGCGGCATGGAGCGTGTGCGGATTGTCCATCCGCCGTCTCATCTTATTCCAGCCTGGAATAACATCAATTATCCCCATGAGCTTTGAACTATTATAGTACTGAGGCAGTATAAATTTTAGTGCCCCTGGTGAACTGTTACGTTGGATCACCGCTCCGGCCTGTCTGTCCAAAATCTATAATAAATCTGAAATGGAGTAGTGAATTTATGAAGAAGTTATGTCTTGTTATTCTGGCGGTTCTGTTGGTCTCATGTTCGAAGAACAGCAATAACAGCACGGCCTCTAAAACGGCCTCCAGCTCAGCTTTGGCAGTGGCTGTCAAGGCTCCTTTTCATAAGGTACTCACCCCGCAGCAGGTTATGCGGCTCATTGGCGAGAGGCCGGATTTACTCATTGTTGATGTTCGTTCGCCGCAGGAGTTGAAGGAGGGCAAATTGCAGAACTCGGTGCTGGTTCCATTCTGGAATATCATGAGAGGCAATTATAATCTACCCAGGAACAGAACGATTCTTCTCTACTGTGCCGTGGGAGGACGCAGTTATGCGGCTATGCAGATAATGGCCAGGAATGGTTACGCAAAATTGTATAATTTGAAGGGCGGGATAGCCCAATGGAAAAAAGAAGGTCTGCCGGTAGTATATTGAACAACCATTCAGCCCGTGGTTCGGGGTTCTCTCCGCCTGGGCTGAATAGTTGCAAGATAAATTAACCCCATCTTTATTCCTCTTTAATGGCCTGGAGTGGTTCCATGTTTGCCAGCCGGATAACCGGTAGCCGGGGCGATGGCCTGTAGTTTGTCGGCCATGTCGTCGAGATCGTAGCCCGGCATTATCTTGATAAAGATCAGGGGAATTTTGTTTTTGTTATATTTCCCCAGGGCCGCTGGTGAGACCAGATCCAGATCTTGCTGACGGATGAAGAGGGCGTGATCTAAGCCGGTGCCGCTTTTTTTGAGGGGCGGGGTGTTCTCATTAAGCCCGGCGCGGACAACAAAGTCTGTCTTCTTGTCAATGTAAAAGGTTTTTTTTTGCTCCCCAGAATAAGCCCTTCGGCTTTGTCCATGGCCTCCACCAGCACCATGATAATATCTGCCCCCGAGGCGTTTATTGGCGGCTTCGAGGTCATCGTTGACCGCCTCATTAAAAAGACGGGCAAAGGTGAGGAGAGCCACCGCGAGGATCAGCACCAGATTCCGGAATAGTTTGCGGTAAATCCCAATTGCCGCTTGACAGGACGTAACCTGTTCTGCATACAATATAAAGGTGAGGGCGTCGTAAGAAGTCCGAACTACGGTGTTGTGGTGTTTTGGCAGACCTTCGGCATACCACATGTATGGTCGAAGCCCTGTCGAACCACCACGCCTCGGAGTCTCACTACGTTCGCTTACCTGTATATCGAACTTTTCGCAGTCTTCGCTTAGTTGACTTAGCCACCGTTAGTAAGTGATGGACTTGTTACGAGTCCATCAAAGGTGGTTGGTATAAATCATTTAACCTTTGCCCCGGTAAACAGACATGCCTTCAAAAATCCGCTTATTGGTTCTTCTTGCCCTTTGTGTACTGCTGACTGCCTGTCGGACCCATTTCGCCTCTTCACGTCATCCGGCTCTGCCTCCTGTTCATAAAGATGTAATAAATATCGCGGAACGTCTTACTGACGGCCGTAACGTGCAGAAGGTGGATAATCTAATTTTCATGCTTGATGACT
>JAJSAA010000164.1 GCA_024274995.1 Deltaproteobacteria bacterium | reverse complement strand
ATCATCCCACTCTTCCATACCATTGGTCAGGAAGCCATCCTCATCTACGTTGTAGGTTTTACCATTATGTTCGATTGTTGCCATGTTGCTCCTCCTTTACTATTTTAAAAAATTAAATGGCCAAGCAAGTATCAAATTTAGGCCTAACTTGATACTATAGCTACTTCTGTTTGTCAAGACACAAAAATAATAAAATACCTATGGGTAATATTTATTATTTCGAGGCAACATTATAACCGCGAACATAGACCGTTGCACCCTGACCCGTCTTTTATCCAAAAGTCACCCGCCAATGGTATTGGCCTTGACACGATTTTCACGTTTCGTTATGCCCAGGCAATCGGCAGACTTCGACATTCGATATTTAACATCAAAGCCTACCGCTTACATTCGACATTAACCATTCAATTTGATTCATCAAATCAACACAATATAATCCTGACGGACTTATCATTTTCCTGTATTGCACCCCTTTATTCAAAGGACGGTAAAAGGAGTGGGATTATCGAGCATAGCGGGATAATCAATCATAAAATGGAGGCCGCGGGATTCCTTCCTCCGCAGAGCAGATTGGACAATCAGATCAGCGAGGAGAGCAATATTACGGAGTTCTACGAGATCAGGAGTCAAGAGGTAATCGTGGTAATACCGTTTAACCTGTTGCTGGAGAATGGCGAGATTTTCCTGAACCAGCAGCAGGCGTTTTTCACGGCGGACAATGCCGACATAATCCCACATCAGGCGTCTGATTTGATCCCAGGTATGGCTTATAAGTACGCATTCTTCCAGCTTTTCCGCCTGACCGGCAGACCAGGCAGGGAGGGAGGGAACCTTTTGACCCCGCAGCTCCGGCCACATCTTTTTACAACCCTGGAAGGCCTGCTCGGCAAAGACCACTGCCTCGAGAAGTGAATTACTGGCCAGACGATTGCCGCCATGCAGTCCGGTGCAGGCCGTCTCTCCCAAAGCGTAAAGAAATTTTATGTTGGTACGCCCCATTATATCAGTGCGGACACCACCGCACATATAATGGGCAGCCGGGACAACGGGAATAGGTTCGCTGGTAATGTCAATACCGTATGACAGACAGGTACTGTAAATATGAGGGAAGCGCTTTTTGACAAAGACCGCCGGTTTGTGGCTGATATCCAAAAATACGGAATCATCGCCGCTGGTTTTAAGTTCGGTATCAATGGCTCTGGCCACCATATCCCTGGTGGCCAGATCACCACGGGGATCATATCCTGCCATAAAGGCCCGGCCGCGGGCATCAATGAGACGGCCGCCCTCCCCCCTCACCGCCTCGGAGATGAGAAAATTCTTGGCCTTGGGATGATAGAGGCAGGTGGGATGAAATTGAACGAATTCCAGATTGGCCACCCTGGCCCCGGCTCGATGAGCCATGGCAATACCGTCGCCAGTAGCAATGTCTGGGTTGGTGGTATAGAGATAGACCTTGCCCGTGCCGCCGGTGGAGAGGATGGTTACCTTGGCCTGAAAGGTGTGAATCTCCAGGGTCTCAGCCTCCTGGACATAGGCCCCGAGACAGCGTTCATCCTCGGGACGACTGCTGGAGGCAAGTCCGGCCCGGCTGGCTAATAACAAATCAACGGCAATATGGTTTTCCAGGATGGTGATATTGGGGCTGCTGTTGGCCGCGGCCAGCAGCGAGGCCTCAATCTCATGGCCGGTGAGATCATAGGCGTGGGCGATACGGCGGGCGGAATGGCCGCCCTCCCGGCCCAGATCAAGATGACCGCGGCCGTCATTTTCAAAGGGTACGCCAATCTCCAGCAGTTCCCGCACCCGGGCCGGGCCGCTTTCCACCACCATGCGCACCACGCGCTCATCGCAGATACCAGCCCCGGAGATCAGGGTATCCCGGACATGATCCGCGAAGCTGTCGGCGGCATCAAGAACACAGGCGATCCCCCCCTGGGCCCGGTTGGTGGCGGAATCTACCTGGCTCTTCTTGGTTACCATGGTAACCCGGCCCAGAGCGGCCGCCTTCAGGGCGAATGACAGCCCCGCTATGCCGCTGCCGATAATTAAAAAATCAGTTTCAAATT
>JAJSAA010000163.1 GCA_024274995.1 Deltaproteobacteria bacterium | reverse complement strand
TGTAGCGGCTTCTACCCATCATTTAGCTCTCCGTGTACGTTCCCACGCGGGAGCGTGGGAACGAGAAAACCTTGACGGAACAACTCAGAAGTCTATTTAGGTATGACCGTAAATTGCCTTAAACTCTGAGCAGCTACTGTTTTT
Source organism: Deltaproteobacteria bacterium (assembly GCA_024274995.1). Classification (GTDB taxonomy): domain Bacteria; phylum Desulfobacterota; class Desulfobulbia; order Desulfobulbales; family VMSU01; genus JAADIV01. Next base: position 6,256 of record JAJSAA010000163.1, on the reverse strand, counting down.
TTATAGGCAACTGTATGTTTTAAATGTCGAATTACGAAGTTTGCCTATAAACCAGATGAACTGATCACTTTCTTGTATTGCACCTGTTTAGACTAATTCTGCTAAAATTTGATTGGCCACCGGCAAGGCCTCAGCGCTTAAACGCATATAATTATCATCTATGGCAATAAGCCCCCGCTTTATTAGACGGTGAAGGATAGGGCCGTAATAAGCCAGGGGGTGGAGATCGTAACGAAGCTGCAAGTCAGTGAGCGATACCCCTTTCAACATACGCAGGCCCATAATAACCGATTCTCTAAAAGATGCCTCTATTGACAGAGCTTCTCCTTCAGCTAACGGGGTCAGCCCCTGGCACACCATCTTGATATAGGTTTCTGCATTCTCTATATTACGCAGCCTTAAACCTGACAAGCAGGAAACCGCTGCCGCCCCCAGGCCAAGATAGGAGCCGTTCCGCCAGTAATTAAGGTTATGGCGGCATTGACGACCGGGGCGGGCAAAATTTGAGATCTCATAACGCTCAAAGCCTTCGTCCTCCAAGAGAGTATAGGTCATATTTTCCTGCTCAACAACCTCCTCTTCGGCCAGCAGATTGAGTCTTCGGCTCTCCCAAAGTTCGGCAAAGGGCGTACCCGGTTCAACGCTTAACTCATATATCGAGAGATGTTCCGGCGCCAGGGCCATAACCTGACGCAGGGTCTCCCGCCAATCATCCAGGCTCTGTCCCGGCAAATTATACATTAAATCGAGATTAATATTATCAAAACCAGCCGCTCTCGCCATAGAGAAGGCCAGCCGGGCCTGGTTCCGGTCATGACTGCGGCCCAGTACCATGAGCAGACGATCATTAAAGCTCTGAACCCCGATGCTGAGACGATTCAATCCTGCCTCTCGGCAGAGGCTGAGCTGAGCCGGGGAAAGGCTGTTGGGATTGCTCTCCATGCTTATTTCCAACCCCGGCTGACAGGTAAAATTATACCGGCAGGCGGAGATCAGACGAGCCAGAGATTTGCCGTCATATAAACTTGGGGTGCCGCCGCCAATAAATATACTGGTTATCTCCCGATCTTTAAGCCAATCCAAACGGGAGTACTGCCTGATATGCTTGAGGAGGGCTTCAAGATAGGCGGCTGGCGGCGATCCGGTGCATGGTTGGGAAACAAAGGAGCAATAACAGCATTTATGGCGGCAAAAAGGGATATGGATGTAGAGTCCGCTCATGGTATCAAGGGATAATAAGCGGCGGCCGCTTATATTTACAACGCAGCCAGTTAATTGCCTTATAGACCCGCGGCTGACGAACGAGACGAAGCTGCAGGCTTTGTTTGCCGGGAAAATCAAGCAGCGACAGGGCGATGACAATGGTCAATAGCCCCTGGCCGGGCAGAAAAAGCATCAATATCCCGGCTCCTAGCAGGATAATCCCTAATATGTTTTTGATGATCCGGCCCAATAGCGCCAAGCCGGAAAGTCGGGATGAGCGGCTCGCCTCAGCGACAAAATAATCCACCGGTATCCGCACCAGAAGAATCGGCACGATAATCAAACTGCCGACAAAAGACAGTAGGGAAAAGGCCGCTATCCATAATAAATATTTATGGGTAAACAAAGACAAAATAACCCGGTTTACAGGCCCTTAGCGGCCGTGCCTCGCAGAATATCAAGGCCGGCGGCCATATAATAAAGGCCGGACCACAGGGTGAGAATAACGGTTATGGTCACCATGACTGGCTGCCAGCTGATAAATAGACGGGTGATTGGCACCTCAAAAAAAAGCCCCACGGTGATAATCTGGAACAGGGTAGTGGCCTTGCCCACCAGGGCCGGTTTAACCTGCCAGCGGCGGCCTTTGAGGTGCAGAGCTGCCGCTCCGAGGACGATTGTCAGATCCCGCAGCCAGACCACGGCGGCCAGCCACATGGGCAGTCCGCCGTCTAAGGCCAACACCGTGTAGGTTGCGTTTAGAAGCAATTTGTCGGCCAGGGGGTCAAGAAAGGTGCCAAAGGGGCTGATAATCCCGCCGAGACGGGCGATGAGACCATCCAGGGTATCGGTTAAGGCGGCAATAACAAAGACCATAAGTGCCTGGGAATGCTGGCCGCTCCGCAACAGATGGATGATGACTGGGATCAGGGCAATCCTGATTCCGGTGAGAATATTCGGAATTTGGACAAATATAGCACGCATATTTTTCCCGACCGGCTCTTAAAATTTATGGGTAAAATATGGTGTCAGCACCTCTGGAATCGTAACCGTGCCGTCCTCTTGCTGATAATTTTCAAAGATAGCGGCCAGGGTACGCCCCACGGCCAGGCCGCTGCCATTTAAGGTATGGACCAGGGAGCTCTTCTTCTGTCCTGGCGGCCGGTAACGAATCCCGCCTCGCCGGGCCTGAAAATCTAAAAAATTACTGCATGAAGAAATTTCCCGATATTTGTTCTGACCCGGCATCCAGACCTCAATGTCATAAGTTTTACTGGCGGAGAAACCCAAATCACCACTACATAGAATTACCACCCGATAGGGTAGGCCCAGAAGCTGCAAAACGTCTTCAGCATCGGCCACCAGACTGTCTAACTCGGATTCGGAGGTCTCCGGCGTAGTAAATTTAACCAGCTCAACCTTATCAAATTGATGTTGACGAATCAGGCCCTTGGTGTCACGGCCGTAAGAACCAGCCTCATAGCGAAAGCAGGGGGTATAAGCGGCGTATTTAATCTGCAGATCAGCGGCGGTGATGGTTTCGTCCCGATGGAGATTGGTAATGGGTACCTCGGCCGTGGGGATGAGATAAAGGTCCCAGTCCTGCGCCTTAAAGAGGTCGGCCGAAAATTTAGGCAGTTGACCGGTGGCGGTCATGGTGGCGGTATTGACCAGAAAGGGTGGCAGTACCTCCTCATAGCCATGTCTCTCTGTATGAAGATCAAGCATGAAATTGATCAAGGCCCGTTCCAGACGGGAGGCCATCCCCTTTAAAACGGCAAAACGCGCCCCGGATAATTTGGCGGCCCGCTCGAAATCAAGCACACCCAGGGCCTCGCCAATCTCCCAATGCTCTTTGGGGGTGAAGGAAAACTGCCGTTCCTGGCCCCAGCGCCGTAGCTCCACATTGTCGTTATCATCTTTACCGTGCGGTACCATATCTTGGCAGAGGTTGGGAATCTCCAGAACTACCTGGCGTAACTCCTCTTCGACCCCGGATAACCGGCCGTCTAACTCTTTAATCCGTTCCCCCACCTGGCGCATATCCGCCATCAGCGCCTCGGCATCCTCTTTTTTGGCCTTGAGAGCGGCAATCTGCCGGGAGACGATTTTACGTTTATTACGCAGCCCCTCCACCTCGGTCAGTAGCTCCCGGCGCTCCTTGTCCAACTCAACAAAGCGGTCTATCCTGGTGCTGTCCATACCGCGATAGGCTGTTTTATCTTTTACAAGCGCAATATTTTCTCTTATAAAACGCAATTCAAGCATTATTCATTTCCTTATTTAATTGCACAACGCAGAGACAAGGCGTATCGTGTAGTAGAGACAAGGTATGCCTTGTCTCTATGTTGAAAAAATTCCCACCAACTGACCGGCGCGTAACAGACGGCGGCGGGCTGGAATCACCATCACCACCCCGGCCTCTTCCAGGATACGGGCCTCCCTTACCATAAGTCGTCCCCCCTTATAACTGAGTACGCCCCCTTTAAGATGAGTAAATTCCGGTTTCCTGATCTTGACTTCCGTCCTGAGCGTAGCGGTCATCCGGGACGGCCACGCCTTTTTAAGCCCCTGAGCCTGACGGAGAGCCGGGCTGATGAGAAGCGGGAAAATAGTATTTACTGCCGCTGGCGGCCCCGGCAGGGCAAAATAAAGTAAATTGTCTAACCGCCCGCAGAGGCTGCCTTTACCGGGCCGCAGGCTTAAATGATCAAATACAACCTTGCCGCCCATCTCTCTGAATACAGCCGCAGTGAGATCGTATTTCCCCGGCCCCATGCCGCCGGTACTGATTAATATAGCTGGCCGCTGCCCGCCGATTCCCCGCCGCAAAGCGGCCCGCAAAGCCTCGGGAGTATCGGAGGCCAGCCCCAGATCATGGGGAATGGCGCCAGCCCGCCGGATAAGAGCCGCTAAAAGAAGATTATTTACGCTGCGCCTCCTGCCGGCCGCTGGTCTTAATTCAGTAGTCAACTCACTGCCGGTGCAGAAAAAAGCTGCTCTCGGGGCCTTGTAAACCAGGATGTTTTGTTGACCATCGGTATTAAGATGGAGAAGATGTGCGGTGTTTACCCTTTCACCGTTCCGGATAATAACCCGGCCCTGCCCCAGTTCTTCTCCCCGGCGCTGAATGAATTTTTTGCCGGGCCGGGGGGATGCGGCAAAAAGGACATTGTCCTCCTCCCGGCTTACTTCAAGGGGTAAAACCCGCTCCGTACCGGCTGGCAGGAGAGCACCGGTCGTAATTCTCACCGCCTCTCCGGCCCGCAGAGAACGGCAGGTGGTATCCCCGGCCGCCGTCTCGGCCTTGATTATATAGCGCCCCTCCTTACCCTTAACCGGCCCCAGGGCAAAGCCATCCATGGCGGCGGCGCTGAAATACGGGATGGGACGGCGGCAGCGGACACTCACGGCGCAGACTCGATCCAGAGCCTCAGTCAGAGCAACGCTTTCGGTGCCGCTGGTGGTAATAAGAGCTCGAACCGCCGCCTGGGCGGCGCTGAGATTGAGCATCAGCCTGGCGGCCAACCCATAACCCGGCCCCCCAGAACATGCAGGTGGAAATGAAAAACCGTTTGCCCGGCAGACGCTCCATTATTGACTACAAATCGATAGTCATCCAAGCCATTTTCCTGCGCCAGGCGGGCTCCAGTCCGCATAATACGGCCGATCAGGGCCTCATTTTCCTCATTGACCGCGCCGGAGTCCCGCAGATGGGACTTGGGGATCACTAAAAAATGCTTCGGAGCCTGGGGATCAAGATCCCAGAAGGCCACTACCTCATCGTCCTCATACAATTTATCAGCGGGAATCTCCCCGGCCGCTATTTTACAAAAAATACAATCAGACATATCGCTCTCCTTTTTCGTAACTTCAGCGGGAGCTGCCAATTCCCCTCATTTGTCTTTCAGATCCTGAGCGGTGAACCACTCCTCCACCGCCCCCAGATCACGAATTATGGGGCTGGCCGGCAGACTTTCCCGAAATATACGGCCATAAGGCTTACTGTAAAGGCGGATATCCAGCACCGCCAGCAGGCCGCCGTCGCTGCCGGAGCGCATCAGGCGGCCCAGTCCCTGGCGCAGGGTGAGAATAGCCCTGGGGATCTGCAAATCAAAAAACGGCCGGCCGCCCTCCTCGTTTATCCGGTTCACCCTGGCCATGATTACCGGATCACTTGGCACCTCAAAGGGTAATTTATCTATAATCACACAACTTAACGACTCGCCCGGCACATTGACCCCTTCCCAAAAACTGGCCACCGCAAGGAGAACAGATGTGGTGCGGCGTTGGAATTTATCCAAAAGCACCGCCTTGGGAGCCTCGCCCTGCATCAAAAGTTCGTAGGGCAGAACAGCGCTTAAAAATTCTCGCGCCTCCCGCATGGCACTTAAACTGGTGAAAAGCAATAAAGCCCGGCCGCTGGCGGCCTTTATTAACCTCAGAGACTGCTCCCGTGCCGCCGGGCCATAAGCTGCTTCCCGCGGCTCAGGAAAGCCGGATGCCGGAATATAGAGCCGGGTTCGTCCAGCGTAATCAAAGGGTGAAGCGAGACGCATGGTTTCGATATCTTCATCTAAGCCGAGACGTTTAAACATATAAGCAAATTTACCACCGGTCGTCAACGTGGCAGATGTAAAGATCAGACTGCTGACCTGCGAATAAAGGTGTTCCCGCAGCTCGGCAGCTACCTCAATGGGGGAGACGGTAAGAATTAAATTCCTTTTCCGCCGTTCATACCAATAAACCGAAGATGACTCCTGATCCCCGCAAATTCGGTTCAGACTGTTGTGCAGCTCCAGGCAGCGCCGCTGGTGGCTCTCCCAGGCCGGGTTCTGAACAATCAGACTCTCAAGATGATGCTCCAGACTGTCAAAGGCGCCAGAAAGCAGATTTAATTCTCCGGCCCAGTACTTATGGCCGCTAATCTCCTCTAAGGGATAACGCCCCGGACGGGCCGGGAAAATGGCTGCGAATTCAGAGGTCTGGGCCATTAGAACCCGGCTGATCTGCCGGGTCTTCAAACGACTGCTTTTTGACAACCCGGCGCTTA
>JAJSAA010000162.1 GCA_024274995.1 Deltaproteobacteria bacterium | reverse complement strand
CGATGAATAAAGGTTTTGCAGACCTCTGCCTTAGCCACTTGGCTACGCCGCCATACATCTAAATTGAGAGGCTGATATTAGCCGTAGTTGAGCTTTTTGACAAGTTAAAAATGCAATGAATGAATCATTAAAGAAATTAATTCTGCAACAAGCCCCCCAATGCGCCAAATTAGAAAAAAAATTGGGCCATCACTTTAAAAAACCTAAGCTCCTGATCAGGTCCCTGACCCATCGTTCATACAGCTCCGAGCATAGTGAACTGCCAGGCTATGATAATGAGACTCTCGAATTTCTGGGCGACGCGGTGCTGGATTTGATAGTCGGTTTTCTGTTATTTAAGCACTATCCCAAAGAGCCGGAAGGCATACTTACCAAAATGCGCTCGACCTTGGTACAAGAGGGCGGCCTGGCCGTGGTGGCCAAACAATTGGATCTGGGGCGTTACATCCTATTAGGCCGGGGCGAAGATAACAATGGCGGCCGCACTAAACCTTCGATACTCTCCTGCGCCTATGAGGCGGTAATCGGGGCTATTTTTGTTGATGCCGGTTATGAGGCAACCCGCCGGGTGGTTGAGGAGCATTTCATTGACCGCCTGAAGCTCAATGACAAAATACAGATTACCGATGCCAAGAGCCGCCTGCAGGAGTTGACCCAGCACCATGGCGGCCCGGCTCCCACTTACAACCTAATGGACTCCTCCGGCCCGGATCATAACAAGTCCTTTACTGTCTCCGTACTGCTGAATGGCGAGGAGCTGGCCTCAGCAACGGCCGGCAACAAAAAAGCGGCGGAGCAAAAGGCCGCCGCCCTGGCGCTGAATCAGTTATCCCCCCAATGAAGATAAAAACCGCCCAATCCCCACCTTTAATTATCCCCATCTTTATTACCCATGAGGGGTGTCCCCATCGCTGCGTATTCTGTAATCAAGAGCCCATAACCGGGCAAAGCCAGCAGGTGGGAACGCGAGAGGTGAGAGATGAAATACACCAATGGCTGCGGCGTTCTCCTGCCCGGGGGCGCAGGGTTGAAACCGCCTTTTATGGCGGCAGCTTCACCGCCCTGCCCATAGCCAGACAACGAGAACTGCTCCAGGCAGTACAACCTTTTTTAGACTCCGGCGAGGTACAGGCCATTCGTCTCTCCACCCGCCCTGACTATATTGACTCCCAAAGTGCTGAGTTTCTCAGCGCTTACGGGGTACAAACCGTTGAGCTTGGTATTCAGTCCATGTCCAACGAAGTGCTGGCTGCCAGTAAAAGGGGGCATAGCGTCGAGCAAAGTATAAGGGCAATTAATTTTTTAAGCGCCTCCAGGCTGCAGGTCGGGGCTCAGCTCTTACTGGGCCTGCCAGCGGAGACCACGCTCTCCACCCTGCAGGGTGTTCGGCGCTTAACGGCCATGAAGATAGACTTTGTCCGCCTCTATCCAGCCCTGGTCATTAAGGGCAGCGGCCTGGCAGACCTCTATTGTCAGCATAAATACCAGCCCTTAACCATGAATCAGACCATTGCCCTCACCGCCCGGATCGCTTCTATTCTAAGCCAGCATCACATACCAGTAATTCGTATAGGTCTGCCCGCCTCTAAAGAATTGGAGGATAATCTACTGGCTGGCCCCTACCATCCAGCCCTTGGTGAAATGGTGGCCGCCCGCATATTCTTCAACAAGATAAAGAAAAAACTCCGTCCCCCCCCCCAAGAGCCCTGGCAGCTGACCATCTCACACCGCGACCGCTCCATATTCTACGGCCAGAAAAAATGCAGCCTCCGGCGTTTACAGCGTCTCGGCCTACTCAAGGGGGGTGAAATAAAATTCAGCGATAACACCCGGCGCGGGCTGATAACTCTGCGGACGAGCTAAGGACAGAACGGCACATACAAATATAGTAAGCGCTCCATGAACACCCTGAAACGCTCGCATACGATCGTAGTCGTACCGCTACATTTCGAGAGATTATAAAGTCAAGAGTGTGGTTTATTGAGCGCTTACCAAATATACATAAATCATGACGCTTTAAAAGCCTTAAAATAGACCCGCTTGGGGGCGGGATAGCCCTCTACCGTCAGTTGCGGATTATCAGCATCAATAAAATCTTCGTAAGATTCAAAGGTCATCCAGTCAGTACGGCGCTGTTCCTGACTGGACATGGGATGAGAGCAGAAGAGTTCTACTTTGGTAAACCCGGCCCGCAGCAGCCAATTTTGTAAACAGGTAGCGGTTGGGACAAAATAGGTGCCTGGTACCTTGGCATAACGTTCAGCCGGAAACAGAGCCACAGACTCCTCACCGGGAATGGCCTGCGACTCCACAATAAGGCAGCCGCCGGGGCGTAAAGCCGCCCTTATCTCCTTCAACATACCCAGCGGCGATATCCGATGATATATAATCCCCATGAGGAATATAACCTCAAAGGTCTCAGGGAAAAGGCCTATATCCTCCACCCCAAAGGGTTCAATCGCCAAATTGGGTAGACCAGCCATGCCATTAAGGCTTTTAAAGGCATAATAATGCTGTAGATAAGGTTCAAAGCCCAACACCAGTGCTGGAGAAGCAGCCGCCATCCTGAACATATAATAGCCATTATTACAGCCAATATCGGCGATTACCTTACCCCGCAGGGGGGGCAGAACCGACTCCAGACGCCGCCATTTTCGTTCACTGCGCCATTCGGCATCAATATCAATCCCAAAAATCGAGAATGGCCCCTTGCGCCAGGGCATGAACTGGCGCATAGCCCGATAAACGAGCTGCTGCTCATCGGGGCTTAGTTCATCACGATCTCCGATCTTTACCACGTCGGTGGCCAAGGATAACTGCCGGGCCCGGATACCGCTTAGCGATTCACAGGGTTCCCGAAAACGCCGAAAGCCCTTTTTGTTCTGCCTTAGACGACCCTGCATCACGGTATGCAGAGCTCGCACCGCCTCTTGACGGGCCTGGGGCATAAAGGCAAGATATTCAGGCATCCCGGCTACTCCTTCAGGGCGATAAACGATGAGAAATTAAACCATTGGAAAAAGGTCTCAATGTGGCGGAAACCGGCCTGACGCAGGAGCTCAATATTCTCCTGGTTGGAAAAAGGGATAAGGATGTTCTCCAGGGCCTCACGTTTCTTGGCAATCTCTATTTCTGAATAGCCCTGCCGTCGTTTGAAATCGAGATAAAACTGCAGAAAAGCACGATTAAAGAGGGGATCATGATTAATGGATTTCTCACTGATAATCAACACTGCGCCAGAAGGCATAATGGCATAAAGAGCCCGGATAAAATCAGGTCTCATCATGGGGCGGATAAACTGCAGGGTATAATTCATTATCACCGCCGCTGGTGAGCACAGATTCAAATTCATTATATCAGCGCATTCAAAACGCAGCCTATCCTCCTTGCCATACATCTCCGCCTTCAAGCGCGCCTTTTTAATCATGGCAGCGGAGTTGTCAATACCAATAAATTGCAAATCGAGATGAGCGAGCCGCCGAGCCAGTTCCATCAGACTATTGCCGGTGGAACATCCCAGGTCATAAACCCGGCCCTCAGGCCTGAGAAAACGAGCCAGAAGTTGAGCCGTCATCCCAATCACCTCATTATAAAAGGGTATACTGCGGCCCAGCATATCATCAAAGACCTCAGCGACCCTAACATTAAATTTAAAGTCGTCCACCGGTGCGGCCCCGTCCTTAAAAAGCGTATCAGCAGCCATTAAAACCTTATTCTTTGCTCAGCTGGTAAATCAGGATTAGGACGATAGAGTAAAATTATGCGGCCTATTACCTGCACCACTGCCGCCCCGCTGGCGGAACTGACTATTGCTGCCGCCTCCTGACGATCCAGAGAGCAGTTATTCTGGATCTTGATCTTGACTAATTCCCGTTTACGCAAAACCTCATTAATGGCGGCCAATACGGAATCAGCCGCCCCTTCCCGGCCCAGCATGGCAAGAGGCGAGAGGTGATGCCCCAGGGCACGTAAATGACGAGTCTCTCTTTTATTAATCACAGTATTGGTTAGACGCTTTTTTTTATTTTTCATTATCGTAATTTTATGCAGTAATATTCGGTTATAATTTTGTAATAATCCTAAAATACATTAGAAACAATCCGCGCTCCCCCTACCCAAGTGCCGATCATTGAGCCAAAGCCTGGCAGCAGAAAAGCCATTACGACCTTGAGTAATCTATTCCGCCACCAGCCGCGCCAGGTTCCCATATCCTCCAGCACGGTCTCGAACTCCTTCACCACCGGCGGTCTGACCATTACCTGAATAAAGGCCGTCACATACCCCGCCCCAATCACCGGGGTAAGACTGGTAATGGGAGCCGCGGCAAAGGCCCCTAAAATTGTCCAGGGATGAGCCAGGGCAAGGGCGGCACCAATGGCCGAAGGAATACCGTTGGCTAATATCCAGTAAATAATATTTGCCCCGGCCGCCGCCCCGCCCTTATGCCAGCCGATAAAGGCAATGGAGGCAATAATCACGGCGGGTATTGACCAGCCCAAGACCTTCCATAGGGCTGAAATCGGCGGAATGCTGTCTATATCAGCCAATTGCGCGCTGCGATCTTCATGGAGGGCCTTCAGCGTCCCCTCAAGATGTCCGGCCCCGATCACCGCCACCAGCTTCTTACCCTCAGCGGCCTTTATTTTTTCAGCCAGAAAGGTATCACGCTCATCAATAATCACCCTTTTCAGTTCAGGCAGACTATCACCCAGTTCATTCAACAATTCGGTCAAAACATCCTGCTTCTTCAATTCAGCCAGCTTTTCTTCACTGAGCTCGGTGTTGTCAAAGAGGCTGGCGGCAAGGTTGGCCAGCAGATAACTTTTCTTCCAGAAAGAGGTGGCCCGCCAGGCCCGGCGCAAAGTAACCCGTGCCTCACGGTCACAGAGGGCGACGGGAATATCGTTGTCCCGGGCTGCCTGGGCAGCCTCAATCAGTTCCGAACCTGGTATAACCCCCAGCTGGGCTCCCATCTTCTTCTGATATGAGGCCAAAATTAAATTTACGACCAGGGTTGATAGTTGTTTCCGGCGGATAATCTGTTTAAGATCCATGGACTCCCAGCGCTGCTTCTTGGCCAGTGAATCATAACGTTTTTGATCCAGTTCAATACAAACACAATCCGGCCGTTCCTGCTCTATGACCCGACGCACCAATTCCGCTGATTTTTGCGAGATATGGGCGGTACCAACCAGGATAATCCGGCGCTCGCCCAATTGCACTATCCGAACCTCTGGCGGATATGTACGATCAACCTCTGAATTACTTTGCATAAAGACTCCCGAGAACCTGTGGTTCTTAGCTATTGTAAATAGGAAAAATCCAATATTTTATATCACTTGACAAAGATTCTCAAGAGATTAAAATATTTCGTGACACCTTGTGGTATCTATAAATCTTAAGGGAGACTTTATCCATGAAAAGTTGTTTTTTGATTCTGTGCGCTGCTTTTTTTCTCTTTGTCTCATCAAATCTGGCTCTTTCCAGTCCGCTGAAACGCTACGACTCGACAACCAAGACCTGCCGTATATTTACTCATGCCACCCTCTGGGAGGGCTACAAGGTCTTCGTGAATAGCTGTAAGGTTTGCCATCATCGAGGTAGTAAACAAGGAGCCAAATTTCTCTACACCGAGTCCAAGGTGCGTAAAGGCTGGAACAGGGTATTTGCTGAGAGGTACCCGATATGCGCCAAAAATGGTAGCTGGGGTAATCTTTCCGAAGAACAGATTGCCCGACTAAACGATTACCTTTATAAAAATGCCGCTGACACCTATGATCCCTACGATGCGACAGACTGCGGCTGATAAGGCCTTCACTTCCCGGTCGGGAAGAAAAAAGGTATATCAAGTAATTTTAGGGTTAAAGGTCAGTTTGATCTGCCCGAACAATAATGCGATTAATAGATAATGGAATACAAAACTGGCAATATCGGCCGCATATTTACCATCCGCTTTGACGATGGCGATGATTTTCTGAATTCACTCTCAACCTTGGCCGAGAAAGAGAATATCAAGGCCGGCTGGTTCAATATAATCGGTGGGCTGCGCCAAGCCGAGGTCGTTACCGGGCCGAAGGAGGCCACCATGCCTCCCGATCCAGTTTGGGCCACAGTTGATGAACCACAGGAGGTTATCGGAGTCGGAAGCCTGTTCCGGGATGAAAACAATATCCCTAAAATTCATCTCCATACCGCTCTGGGGCATCATGGCAGAACGATGACCGTTTGCGTCCGTAAAGGTACAAAAACCTATCTGATCTTAGAAGTTTATCTTATTGAGATTAATGATATAAGTGCCAGTCGGCCATGGTTTCCGGCCGGTGGTTTTAATCGCTTAACTTTCACTTAAGCGAATAACTGTAAAAAAACGGCGGCTGATAAATAAATAGAAAAGGCTAATGTTTATAATAAAACATTAGCCTTTTTCGTACAGTGAGATGTGGTGTGGACTTATTTATTAGTTTTCACTATCCTCATCACTATCCTCACGATAATTGACCAACTCAAGAATCGCCATGGGAGCGGCATCACCAATCCGGTTACCGGTTTGAATAATTCTGGTATAACCACCATTTCTATCCATATACTCATCCCGCAGGGTATCAAAGAGCTTGGCGACTATCAACTTATCCTTAATAAAGGCCAGGGCCTGACGGCGAGCGTGCAGATCACCGCGTTTTGCCAGAGTAATCATCTTTTCAGCAACTCTGCGTACCTCCTTTGCCTTGGGAGTGGTAGTCACTATCCTCTCATACTCCAGCAAGGAAGTAACCATATTTCTAACCATTGCCCGGCGGTGGGAAGTAGTGCGTCCCAAACGTCTTCCTGCTTTTCCGTGTCTCATTATCTTCTAACCTCTCTATGTGGCTTTTATACCCTAATTTTCCGTAGAATCACCCTGGGGGGGCTCCCAGCCTTCAAGCTTCATCCCCAGAGTCAGCTGCATTTCAGCCAGTAATTTTTTGATTTCATTGAGGGACTTGCGCCCAAAGTTCTTAGTTTTGAGCATTTCCGCCTCAGTCTTCTGAACCAATTCCCCAATATAATTCAACTCCGCGTTGCGCAGACAATTAGCTGAACGTACTGACAGTTCAAGATCCTCAACACTCCTGAAGAGATTTTCATTGGAGGGGATATTAGAATTTTCCTCTACTAATTCGGCCTCAGGCTCGACATTATCCTCATCAAAATTGACAAAAATCTGCATTTGCGCCTTCATTATCTTGGCGGCATAAGCCAAGGCGTTTTCAGGCGTAATACTGCCATCCGTATGAATTTCCATGGCCAGTTTGTCGTAATCGGTTCTCTGGCCAATCCGGGCCTGAGTCACGATAATCTTGACCTTTTGAATGGGAGAGAAAATAGCGTCAATAGGAAAGGCACTAACCGGCATATCTTCGGTCTTGTTGTTTTCAGAAGGGCTGTAGCCCTTGCCCCATCTCACCTGAAATTCAGCGGCAAAGCGGCCATCTTCACCGGTAATAGTACATATATGCTGTTCAGGATTCATCACCTCAACCCGGCCGTCAGGAGAGATGATATCCGCCGCAGTAACCGGCCCGCTCTCAGTTTTTTCAATTTTAATAACTGCCGGCTCAGATGATTTTAAATGCAGACGAACCTCCTTGAGATTCAGAATGATCTCGGTAACGTCCTCAAGTATACCAGATAAAATGGCATACTCATGATCAGCGCCCTCTATCTTCACAGAGGTAATCGCAGCGCCCTGAATAGAGGACAGCATAACCCTCCGCAAGGAGTTCCCCACGGTAGTAGCAAAACCTCTCTCAAGGGGCTGGCAGGAAAATTTACCATAGCGCTCGGTATGAGTTGCCGGATCAATATCAAGTCTCTCCGGTAAAATCAGCTCCGTCCAGTTACGATAGAATGGATCTGAATCCAGCTGTATATTATTCTCAGTCTCAGTCATAATCTTTTTTATATATGATCGTAACCAGCACCGTTAACGATGCTGATATAATCATTCATAGTTAGTGTCTGTTTAGATAAGGCCTAACATTTATTTAGAGTAAAGTTCAACGATAAGATTTTCCTGAATAGGCATGGTGATTTCTTCACGATCGGGTAAAGCCTGGACTGTCCCCACATATTTATCCTTATCCAGCTTCAGCCAGCTGGGAACACCACGACGAACCACCGCGCTAAGGCTGTCATTTAAGGCTTCAATTTTACGACTTTTTTCCTTAACGGTTATTTCATCATTAACGGAAACCAGGAATGAGGGAATATTCGTCTTACGGCCATTAACTAAAAAATGATTATGACGCAGCATCTGGCGAGCTTGATTACGGGAAGAAGCCAGGCCAAGACGATAAACAACATTATCAAGGCGGCGCTCTAATAAGACAAGCAGGTTCTCACCAGTTACACCCTTAGCTCGATCTGCCATTACAAAATACTTGTGGAACTGCCCCTCTAACATGCCATACATTCTTCTTACTTTCTGCTTCTCCCGCAACTGAATGGCATAATCCGACATTTTACGCATCCGGGCCTGGCCGTGCTGCCCCGGGGCATAAGACCGCCTTTCAAAGGCGCATTTGTCGGAATAACACCGATCACCCTTGAGGAAAAGCTTTATTTGCTCACGTCTGCATTGACGACAAAGAGCACCAGTATATCTTGCCAATGTACTTCCTCCTAATTTATTAGGTAAATCCGAACCAATAGATTTTAATTCAAGCTCAGGGACTTAAACCCTTCTTCTTTTAGGCGGCTTACAGCCATTATGGGGAATTGGGGTCACATCACAAATCCTGCTGACCTCAAGACCAACCTGCTGCAGAGCCCGCAGAGCCGCGTCACGACCAGGGCCGGGGCCAGTTATATTTACTTCGACCTTGCGCATTCCATGATCCATGGCCTTTCTGGCCGCAGTTTCAACGGCACTTTGAGCTGCGAAAGGCGTACTTTTCCTTGACCCCTTAAAACCCAGGCAGCCAGAACTAGACCAGGAAACGGCATTTCCCTGCTTATCCGCAAAGGTCACCAGTGTATTATTAAAGGTGGATTTAATACTGACAATCCCCTCCGGAACATTCTTCTTCTCTCTTGATTTAGTACGTCTTCTCGGACCTGCCATCCTGTTCTCCTAAGACTAAAATATTTCTAATTTCAACTACTTACGACCACCAACACGTCTTGGGCCCTTCCTGGTTCTGGCGTTGGTGCTGGTTCTCTGACCACGACACGGCAGACCCTTACGATGACGAAGCCCTCGATATGAACCGAGATCCATCATCCTTTTAATATCCATTGCGACCTCACGGCGCCGATCACCTTCCACCGTATAATCAGTTTCTATAACTTTTCTGATTGAGGCAACCTGATTATCATCAAGATTATCGCTGTTATAATTAAAGTCGATATTAACGGCCTGTAATATCTTACGAGCCGTTGTTCTGCCTATTCCATGGATATAGGTCAGAGCAATTTCCATATGCTTATTTCTCGGTAAATCAACACCTGCTATACGTGCCAAGAT
>JAJSAA010000161.1 GCA_024274995.1 Deltaproteobacteria bacterium | reverse complement strand
CAATCTGCCGGCCGCCCAGATCCGCGAAACTGTTTATACCACCATCGGCCCGCACCGTAAGGGCGCTGCCATTGGTATGATCCCAGGCCAGAACCTTTATCGGGGCCTTGTTCTTAAAACGCATCCAGATGGGGATGGGAAGCAGCATATGAGTAACATCGAATTTATTGGTCAAAAAAGACTCGGTGAGCGATGACCAACTGCGAATACGGATGGGACGCTGAGCATTGAGCCCTTCAGCCTGGAAATAGCCCCTGGCATGGGCGATGAGCAGGGGGGTGGCATCGGTGATGGGCAGGTAACCAATGCGCAGCGCTTTCCTGGTACGGGGCCGGGCCGGCAGAGAAAGACCGGGGGTAAGCAGGGTACTGGCCAGGCCGGCCGCGGCGCTCTTGATAAGTTTTCTTCTCGTGATAGTCATGATAAGAATATCTGGTTAGATTCCGGCAGTAAGTGTGCTTCACCAGAAAACAGGCAAAAAAATAATCAAAAATAATCGGCGTAATTATGACGTAATTCTCCGATAATCTTGTTACGAAGTTTAAAAAAGTCCTCAGACCCCATGTCTCTGGGATACGGCAGATTGATATCATATGTCTGGCGAACCTTGCCCGGATGACCGCCGAGAAAGACAATCCTCTGCCCCAGAAGCACCGCCTCTTCCAAGTCGTGAGTGACCATGACAATGGTAAGATGCCTGCGCTGCCAGATTTTGACCACCTCGCGCTGCAGATTGCGGCGGTTAAAACTGTCTAAGGAGCTGAAGGGCTCATCCAGAAGCAGAACCTGGGGCTGACCGAGTAAAGCCCTGGCCAGACAGACTCGCTGAGCCATGCCGAGAGATAACTCGGCAGGGTAGGCCCCGATAAAGTCCTGCAGACCGATCATGGCAATTATCTCTTCCAGCCTTTGCTCAAGATTTTCAATCTCGCCCCGTACCTGACAGCCAAAGGCGACATTCTCCGCCACGGTGAGCCAGGGCAGAAGACTGGGATGTTGAAAAAGCAGGCTGCGGGAAGGGTGGGGGGCGGTTATTTCGCGGCCATCGGCCAAAATCGTTCCCCGGCAGGGTTTGCTTAAACCAGCCAGCATATCAAGCAGAGTTGATTTGCCGCAGCCCGAGGTCCCAAGAACCACGACAAAGCTGCCGGGTTCCACCATGAGGTTAAGATCGGCGAAGACCGGTACATATCCCCCCCCAGCCATGGATAAATCTTTACTGACTTCCTTAACCTCTATCTTCAATTGTAAATAGACTCCAGAGCTCCGGCTAATTGCTGGCCTTTAGCGAATTTCATCAGACTCATAAGCGGGGTTATGCCATATTCCCCACATAATTTTTCCACCAGCCAGCGGCAGTCATTCATTAACGATTCCATAACATTCTCGTCGCTTTGGGAATAGATGAGATAGCCCGCTCCTTTGCGGAAAAGCATCAGCTCTGATTCCCTTAGTTTTTTCTGCCCCCGGCAGCTCTCCACCAGCATATTAGTCTGAATGCCGATGGTGTCAATAATCTGGTCGGTTTTAATATAACCAAGCCGCTGATTAACCAGCTTCAGACCGGAGAAGTCTAAGCGTATCAAGTGGTAGTGGGAATTAGCTGGAATCAACAGCCGCCGGTCATCCAGAAAAATCAGGTAACGATAATTGAAGAATTCACTTAATGGTTCTCTGAAATAGGTTTTCTGACGAAATTTTTCCAATACATCTTGATAGGGGATGGAACTGTCAAAATGGATGGTGAGGGGGTTCCAATCCACCGTCTCCTGAATCAGACAGTCCACCACGGTGTCATCAAACATGCCGCGTTCGGCATCGTTGCTGATTATGCCTATGGCCTTACCCCGTTTCATGGGCTGCTTGTATGGGCGTCTGGCAATAAGGGCCTCATAGACATCCGCCACCATTACAATACGCGCCAATGGATCAATGGCCGCCTCTTCAAGACCGTGAGGATAGCCACTACCGTCAAGACGCTCATGGTGCTGGAGAATAATATTCAGCATCCGGCTTTCGGCAAAATGACGCGAAAATATCTGGCCGCCAATCAGAGGGTGATACTCCATAATCTGCCGATCCTGCTTATCGAAACGACCGGGCTTTAATAATACATCATCCGGAATGGCGACCTTGCCTATATCATGGACATAGCAGCCCTGCTCTAAAATTTTCAGTTCCTGTTCACTTACTCCCAGCCGCCGCCCGATATGCACCGATATAATGGCCACCCGCATGGCGTGCTCGGCGGTGTAACAATCACGGCTGGCCTGAATTTCACTCATGGACTCAAACAGATAATTCAGCTCAAGATTTTTATGTTCAATCTGCTGGAGGGAATTAGTTAATTCGGCGGATTTTTCGGCCACCATGGAATGAAGATCATTCTGCAGCCTTTTAAGCCGCAGATGATTTCTGATCCGCAGGCAGAGTAAATCCCTTTTGATGGGCTTGGCGATATAATCCACCGCCCCCAGCTCCAGGCCTTTCTTTTCATCAAATTCATCACCGAGAATGGTAATAAATATTACGGGAATATTGGCCCAGAGTGGATTTTCACGCAGATGGCGGCAAACCTCAAGGCCGTCAATCCCCGGCATGATAACATCAAGCAGGATTATATCCGGCAGATAGCCGTTTTGCAGAAGTTCCAGAGCCCCAATCCCGGTGGCAACGGTTAACACCTCGTGAGGGCCACTTAGGTGCAAAGCCATTAACCGTCTGGTTATCGGATCATCATCCACTATCATTACCAGATCTTTGCGGGGGGCATCAGCGGCTGTATTGTTGTTCATTTAAAACTCTTTAGGGGTAGAGAAGAATGATAAAATTGGAAAACTCATTACAACCATTATATAATGTTGTATCGTATCCGAGAAATAAAAGTCAAATTTATTTAGCGCTTTGAAGCGCCCAAAAATCTCCATTTTATGATGCCTGACCATCACCAATTATCCCTGGCTGTTGGCGCCGAATGCCTGCTCAGCGGTGCTCCCCCCGAGGTAACAGCCGCCATCAAAAAACGTCTCACCCTGCCTAATCCAAAATTTCTGGCCGCCAGAAAATATTCCCGCTGGGTGGGGAAAAAATTCCCTCAGCATCTTTATTTTTATAAGGAGAGAAAGACGGGGCTTACTACCCCGCGCGGCCTGGCCCGGGAGGTGGTTTTGACCTGCCTGGAAAAGGGCGGTATCCGCCCGGAGATAATTGATCAGCGCCGCAGTCTGCCCGAGGAAAATTTTCAGTTTCATGGCTGCCTGCGGGACTATCAGGAAGAGGCCCTGCGGGACATAATGACCAGGGACTTCGGGGTCTTAGAGGCCGGCACCGGCAGTGGTAAGACGGTCATGGCCCTGGCCGCCATCGCCCGCCGCCGCCAGCCGGCTCTAATTATCGTTCATACCAAGGAGTTATTGTATCAATGGGCCGCTCGAATTGAGGAATTTCTACACCTGCAGGCCGGGCTGATCGGTGCCGGTAAATTCAAGCCGGGCCCGGTGACAGTGGCCATTGTCAACACGGCCCGCCGCCATCTTGCCGAACTGCGGCCGCTCTTCGGCCATAT
>JAJSAA010000160.1 GCA_024274995.1 Deltaproteobacteria bacterium | reverse complement strand
CGCTTGCGTTCCTTAACATGGTCGATAAATCCGGGCCAATCCCGTTCCAGAGACTTGGAGGGGGGGGGTATTTCCCGAACTAACTCCAAGGGCTGAGGCGGGGGAAGCGCGGCCGCTTTCTCCGGGGTAGAGAAGGCCGATTCTGCGGCCTGTTCCTCCTGAACATCTGCTCTACTGGAATTAGCATCTTTCCCGGTCAAACCAGCCGTCTCCTGAGCAGGTTCCAACGGAGCAGGATTTATCATAACCGGCTCTTCAGCCAGCGGCCCTGCCTTTGACGCATCCTTAATCAGCGGCGGCACTCCGCTATTCTCCACCTGAATCGCCTCGGCTGCCGACGGGTGCGGCTCAGCCGCCAGCATGGAATCCAGGCGTCCCAGTAAATCAGCGAGAGTCACAACGCCACCGGCCTGACCAGCCTTGACAAAAAGCATTTCGAGAGCCATCCGGGGATAACTTGACCTCCCCACCCCATCCACCCCGCTGAAGATAATATTAAAGATGTTAGTGATTGTCTCAATGGAATATTTATCGGCCAGAGCTCGCAGGACAGTCATTTCATCATCTGAGACATCCAGGAGCTCGGTCGGATTCCGGCAGGTCTTACATATCATCAGTCCACGCAGATACTGCAAAATACCAAAGGAAAAGCGTTTCATATTCATACCATGGCCGTAACACTCCGCCAACAGCGTCAGGGCCTGGCCGGTATCACCACCAAGCAGCGAGGCCACCAGCCGGTTAAAGACCCGGCTGTCCACCAGCCCCAGCACCTGGCTGAGATCGCCCTCGCTGATCGACTCGCCGCCAAAGGAGAATATCTGTTCCAGGAGGCTCAAGCCGTCACGCACACTGCCATCGGCCTCCCTGGCGATAATCTCCATGGCGCCATCACTGATTTTAACCCCTTCACTGACGGCAATCCGGCCAAAAAATTCAATCAGCTCATCAAGAGCCACCCGGCGCAGCTCATAACGCTGGCAACGGGAAAGAATGGTAACCGGCACCTTGTGAAGTTCTGTGGTGGCAAACATGAAAAAGACATGCGGAGGAGGTTCTTCCAGGGTCTTCAAAAGGGCGTTAAAGGCCTCAACCGTGAGCATATGAACCTCATCAATGATGATAATCTTATATTTCTCACTAATGGGCAGAAAACGCAAATTCTCCTGCAGTTCTCGAATTTCATTAATACCACGGTTGGAGGCCCCGTCTATTTCGTGGAGATCAATGGCGTTACCGGCCTTAATCTCGACACAGGATGAACAGTGATCGCAGGGCACATCTTCGTCCTGATGATGACAGTTTAAGGCCTTGGCCATAATTCTGGCCAGGGTGGTCTTGCCTACCCCGCGCACCCCGCTGAACAACATGGCATGGGCAACGCGCTTGCGGCGCAGGGCGTTACGGAGAATACGCACCACCGCCTGTTGGCCGACAACATCCTGAAATTTCTGGGGACGATATTTTCTAGCCAGGACAAGGTATGACATAAGACGTAAATTTTTAAGAGAAAATCAATTTTATTCCGAAAAAACGCGGACACCGCCTTAAGCGGTCATAATGGCAGGACAATTCGCAAGATTTGTTTTTTTTAAAAAAAAGATAGCCAGGCACCCCTGCGGCACATAAAGAGGATCACTACCGTTGCTTCCTTCCGGATCTGGCGGGGTTTGCGAGTCTTTATTGCGCAGGACCCGGCTATCAAACTGCATACAAAACTATAACAAAAAAGAGGAACGCTTGAGGCAGAGACCTCTTTTCATAAAAAATGGCGGAGAAGGAGGGATTCGAACCCTCGGTACGTTGCCGTACACACGCTTTCCAAGCGTGCTCCTTCGGCCACTCGGACACCTCTCCGCACAATCAATCATGCGTATTGAACGGCCTAATCTACTACCAAATTAATTTTTTTTAAAGTAAAAAATAGGGTAAAGATAATATTAGTCTGCCGCTAAACATAATAAACATAAAAAATCAACAATTAAGGGCCGGTAAAGAAACTACATGGCCAAGATCAATGCCCACCTCATACCTATATATTGCCACTGGACTTGCCGCCGGGGGATTGACGGCCTGGATTCTCTCCCTTATCCGCCATAACCGCATCCTGCTTCTCTGCCGCACAGAACAGGAACAGGCCGATAATAAAATCCGAGAGCTGCAAAATATTATCACCGAGCTTAACAACCGCTCAACCCTTAAGGATGATGAAATACGCTGCCTGCGTGACGATAACGGTTTATTGCGTGAAAGAACCGCCAGCCTGCAGACAGAGCTGAGTCTTTTGAAGGATTACAACAGCCGACAGGCCAAATTCGTCGAAGAGAGTGAAAGAGCACTGAACGCTTCATTCAAGGCCCTGGCGGCCGACATCATGCGAAGCAACAGTCAGTCTTTCATTATGATGGCAAAGGAGACCATTGCCGGTGCCCAACAGCAGAATAAAAACGAATTAGAGAAGGGAACCAGGGCCATCAAAGAACTATTTAAACCGGTTCAGGATACCCTGCAGCAGGTCGACACCCAGCTGCGGCAGGTAGAATTGAACAGACTTGAGGCCTATACATCCCTCACCGAACAGGTCAAGGGAATGGCGCAAGCCCAGAACCACTTATTAGGGGAAACAGCCAGCCTGTCCCGCGCCCTGCATAATCCGGGAACCCGCGGCCGCTGGGGTGAAATCCAGCTGCGCCGGGTCGTTGAACTGGCCGGGATGCTGGAGTATTGCGATTTTATTGAACAACCATCCATCGACAACGGCTCCGGCCGCCTGCGGCCCGACATGATTATAAAATTACCTAATGACAAAGAAATAATTGTCGACTCCAAGGCCGTCCTGCAGGCCTATATGGAGGCGGAGGAATGCCAGGAATCAGCCGCCCGAAGGATCAAGCTCAAGCTCCACGCCCGCCAGGTCAGAGACCAGATAAATAGACTATCAGCCAAATCTTATTGGGCTCAGTTTAAAAAATCGCCGGAGTTTGTTATCTTATTTCTACCTGGTGAGAACTTTTTCAGCGCCGCTCTGGAAAATGACCCGCGCCTCATTGAAACAGGAGCGGAACAGGGGGTGATCATTGCCACCCCAACCATCCTGATAGCCCTGCTGCGAGCGGTGGCCTTTGGCTGGCGGCAAGACAAACTTGCTGGTAACGCCAATAAAATCGGGGAACTAGGCAAGATACTATACGAACGTCTTCAGCACTTGAGTAATCATTTCAGTGAGATAAAAAAAGGTCTTGACCGCACCATAAAGGCCTACAATAGTGCCGTTGGCTCCTACGAGAGCCGGGTCATGAGCGCCGCCCGCAAATTTGACGAATTGTCTCCGGCCGCCGTCCCTGAAGAAGGTGAGGTACCTATAGTTGAAAAATCGCCAAGAACACCGCTGAGCTGATTTATTCTCCCCGTTTTGTACTTGGGAACAGAGTGATTTTCAGCAAAAAAATAGCCGCCTCACCAGTTTTTATATCAATCTAAATATGTTATATTAGCAATTAGTTATCCGTTAGAAATGGTTAAACTCCAGTAAATCAACCGCTATAAATTTTGACCATCTATGCATCTAAGTAATAAAATAGAAAAAGTTTAAGGAGATAAAAATGAAATTGGGAATCAACGGACTGGGCAGAATTGGTAAATTATCAATCTGGCACCACGTCGGCCGCCAATACTTCAGCGGTATTGTGGCCAATATCGGCCGCGGTGTCGGGCAGGGTTTAGAGGATATAGCCGCCTCAATAGAGCGGGACAGCACCTATGGCCGACTGGCCAATTACCTGCACGGTTATAAAGGTGGCCGAGTTATAGAGAATTTAAACGATTCTGACGGCACCATGACCATCAACGGGATACCGGTAAAGATTCTGCGAGAGTCACGAAACCCGGCCGAGATCAAATGGCAGGAAAATAATGTCCGGCTGGTGGTTGACACTACCGGAGTTTTCACCGATCCCACCGCCGACGGGGCGGCCCCCGGCGGCGCCCTGCGAGGCCATCTCCAGGCTGGGGCCGAAAAGGTCATCCTCTCCGCCCCTTTCAAGATTAGGGCTCAGGGCATGTCTATGCCCGATGATGCCATAACCACGGTGATGGGAATTAACACTGATGATTATATCCCCACCCAGCACTGTCTGCTCTCGGCCGCCTCCTGTACCACCACCTGTTTATCATACATGATAAAACCGCTTTTGGATCATTTTGGGGCCGACAATTTTCTAAGCGCCTCCATGGTTACCGTCCATGCCGCCACCGGCAGCCAGCAGGTCTTAGATCGGCTGCCCAAAAAGGGGGCCAAGGATCTGCGTAAAAACCGCTCCATACTAAATAATATAATCCTCACCACGACTGGAGCCGCCAACGCCCTGAAACTGGTCATACCAGAAATGTCTAATATCGGTTTTATTGCTGAATCGGTACGAATTCCCACCACCACCGGTTCGCTGATTATTCTGGTCATGAACATGCAGGATGATCTTGACCGCCCCATTAAACGAGATCTTATCAACTCCATTTATCGTGATTACGCGGCTTCCTCATCTTATCTCGATTACAGCGAGGCGCAAAACGTCTCTTCGGATATAATTGGAATGCCCTTTGCCGCTGCCACCATTGAAGGGACAGAGAATCATACTCGCACCGCCGTTATCAAGGTTAATTTGAGCAAACTGGGAATCAAGGGAACCAGCGATATAATTAATGTCCCCGTGACCCAGGCCGTTATCTATGGCTGGTACGACAATGAACTTGGCAGTTATACCAATATGCTTGGTGATCGAACAATCGCCATGGCCGAAATGATGGTCTAAACAGAAAAACATGAGCGGCGCGGACATACGCTGTCTGACCATGACGGCCGCCGACCTGCCGGAGGTCTGGAATATTGAACGATTTCTCCCCGGCCCCTGGGACACCGACTCCTGGAGCAGGTTTGGCGGCATCTAATCATGCAAAAGGCTGCAACCTGCTTCCTTGAAGTGTGGGAGGAAAACACGGCAGCCACTGCCCTGTATCGAAAAAATTTGTTTCAGACGATGGGCAGCCGTCCGGACTATTACAGGCTACCGCCCGGCAACACCGTGATTTTACGAAAGGACTTATCAAGCGCTCAGCCAATACAGACGGGAGGATAAAAGGCATGCGAAATCTAAAAGATATCGATACCAATGGTAAAAAGGTCTTAATGCGGGTGGATTTTAATGTCCCCTTTGCCGATGACGGCAGCATATCCGATGACACCAGGATACGCGCCGTATTGCCCAGTATCAACTATCTTATCCAACAGGGAGCAAGGCTGATTTTATGCTCCCATTGCGGCCGCCCCAAGGGTAAGCGGATCAACAAATACAGCCTGACCCCCATTGCCACCCGCCTGACCGAGCTTCTGGGCCGACCAGTAGCTCTGGCTCCGGACTGCCTTGGGCAGAAAACTAAAGAGATGGCCCGAAACCTTAAAGATGGCGAAATCCTGCTCCTGGAAAATTTACGTTTTCACGCCGCCGAGCAGGATAACGAGGCCAATTTTGCCAGGGAATTAGCCTCTCTGGCCGAAATCTATATAAACGATGCTTTTGCGGTTTCCCACCGGGCTCATGCTTCGGTAGCCGGAGTCACTGACTACCTGCAGGTCAAAGCCGCTGGATTCCTGTTAGAGAAAGAAATGAATTTCTTTAACCGAGCCATAGCCAATCCGGTAAAACCGTTGGCCGTTATTCTCGGCGGTGCCAAGGTCTCCAGCAAACTGGGGGCCATCCGTAATATGCTGGATCGGGTGGACGTAATGATTATCGGCGGAGCCATGGCCAACACCTTCCTGAAAAGCCAGAGCTTTGATATTGGTAAATCCCTGGTGGAAGATGATCTTTTAGACACGGCAAAAGAGTTAATTAATCTGGCCAAAGACAAGGGAATAGCCTTCTATCTTCCCGTTGACAGCATTGCGGCCAGAGAATTCACTCCCCAGGCGGCCAGCAAGACCACTACCATCTATAATATTCCCAAGACCTGGATGGCCTTAGACATCGGCCCAGCCACATCTCTACTCTACCAAGAGGCCCTGGCCGGGGTCGAGACCATTGTCTGGAACGGCCCCATGGGAGCCTTTGAAATAGAGCAGTTTTCGCATGGCTCACTAACCATGGTAGAGGCGGTGAGCGCCAGTCCGGCTCTGTCCATCGTCGGGGGTGGTGACACCAACGCCCTGATAAACCAGGCCGGAGCCGCCGACAAAATATCATATATGTCCACTGGCGGCGGAGCCTTTCTTATGCTCATGGAAGGCAAAGAGCTGCCAGGAGTTAAGGCTCTGGAATAAAGGTAGTGTAGCTATTCAGCTACACCCATTTGAAGTTACAGTTACGAGTTGAGGGTAATTTGTACCCTTGCTAAATAGTTACAAGACCGTTTTTCTCGTTCCCACGCTCCCGCGTGGGAACGTACACGGAGAGCTAAATGATGGGTAGAAGCCGCTACAAAATAACTGTCCCAGAAGCACCACATTTTATCACCTTAACGATATTACAGT
>JAJSAA010000159.1 GCA_024274995.1 Deltaproteobacteria bacterium | reverse complement strand
TACCTTGATCTTTTCATTATGCAGGCTGTCTCCCAGCAGGTTGACCGGCGGCTCCATGGCCACGAGAGTGAGAATCTGCATCAGGTGATTCTGAACCATGTCCCGCAGCTGACCGGCTTTGTCAAAATATCCCCAGCGCCCCTCAATACCCACCTGTTCAGCCACGGTGATCTGGACATGATCAATGGTGTTGTGATCCCAATTGGTGGTAAAGATAGAGTTGGCAAAGCGCAGAGCCAGTAGATTCATGACTGTTTCCTTGCCGAGATAGTGGTCGATGCGGTATATCTGCTCTTCATTAAAGACCCGGCCAATTACATTATTAATCTCCTCCGAGGTGGCCAGGTTCCGGCCAATGGGCTTTTCCATCACTATCCGGGCCTGCGGGGTAACGATATCCGCCTGCTCCAGACCGGCGCATATATCATCGAAGAGGAAGGGGGCCACGGCAAAATAGTTGATCAGCACTCGATGTTTCTGGTCAATTACCTCACATAAGGCGTGGTATTCCTCCGGGACATCCAGATTGATTAATACATAGACAAGCCTGGCCAGTAGACGTTCCACCACCTCCGAGTCCAGGGGGTCCGTGACAAAGGTATTCAGGCTTTGCCTTATTGTGGCGGTAAATTCATCTTTGCTGATTTTATGACGGGCAACGCCGATGACACGGGTGTCGTCATGGAGCAGACCGGCCCGGTCTAACTGATAAAGGGCGGGGAACAATTTGCGCCTCGACAGATCTCCCAGAACCCCGAATATGGTAAAATCACATGGTTTTTTGTCTTTACTCATTTGTGCCTCCTTGGTTTTGCAGAAAGATAAGCCCATTTTTTGTTTATGTCGAAAAATAACTGCTAACCGTCGGCAACTATTTTATCTTGTTTCTTGTGAAAGCCCAAGATGTTCTTTTTTCTGCTGTGATTATCCCATGATAATAATCTGCGTGCAGCAGGGTGTTCCTGGAGCGCTTGCCCCTGAGGGGTGAAAGGATATCATGGATCTCAGGGCCGTTAGGATCAGCGGCGGAATTTGATACCACTATGTACCATAAAACTTGACAAGAGAGGGGTGGATGGGTATGCTCGGGGCCGCGTTAGCGGGTAGTGAACCTGCCCGTGAAATTCGTCTATCTTTGATCACCTGAACATTATGACTATCATGAGTAAAATAAGCCAAAACCAGCCTGTTCCCGTCCCCGTTACCTATGGAGATTGTTTTAAACACTACACCTATGACCAGGACAAGGTTTGCAGCCCGGAGGAGACCGTGGCCAGGTTCAAGCAGAAACTGGCGGATACCGGGCTTGATATCCTAAACGATGTGCGGCGGGTCGATAACGGTCGTTTGGATATCCCGGTCTATTTCAGCGTCTGCGGCAAGGAGGCCTTTGAGGTTATCCGCACCAAGAAGCAGATGGGTAAGGGCTGCACTCCTGCCCAGTCCAGAGCCAGCGCCTGCATGGAACTGGCTGAGCGTTTCAGCTTTTTCAGTTTCAAACAAAAGCCGGCTAATTTTATTCGGGCCACCTACGCCGAACTCAAGGCCGAAGGGCTGCCCTTACTGCCGCTCAAATATCTGCTCCAATCGGTGCATGATGACTCCACTTCGGAGGAACTCCTGGCCGAGCTTATTGCCGATATTCCCGTGCGCTGGGCCTGGGCTACCCTTCTTAATCGGGGTGAGATGGTGCTGCTGCCCTTTTCCTGGTTTTACGCCATCAATGAATTCAACGGTACCTCTGCCGGCAACACCTATGAAGAGACGATTCTGCAGGGGTTGTCAGAAATCGTTGAGCGCCATGTCTGTGCAGAGATAACCCGTAAGCGGATTAAGGCGCCGCGGATTGATCCCGCTTCCATCACCGATCCGGTGGCCCTTGAACTGTTACAAAAATTCACCCGCCACGGGATTCAGGTCTATCTCAACGATTTTACACTCGACACCGGTATTCCCACGATCTCCGCTTTGGCCATTGACCCCTCCACCTTTCCGGAGACCAGCGAGATTGTCTATACTGCCGGCACCACTCCGGAGCCCAATAAAGCCCTGATTCGTGCTCTGACCGAGGTGGCTCAATTGGCCGGTGATTTCAATACCAAGGCCAATTACCTGGCCAGCGGCCTGCCCAAGCCTCTGTCCCTCGAGGAGGTGGATTACATCATAAATCCCGGTCGAACCGTCAAGTTAACCGACCTGCCGGATCTTGGAGATGATAACATGAAGGTGGAGATTGAACGCTGTCTAACGGCTCTCTCCAAGCTGGACATGGATGTGCTGATACTTGATGCGCGTCATCAGGATCTGCAGATACCGGCGATCTACACCATTGTCCCTGGTGCTTATTTCCGGGAACGCTCCATGAGCAAAAACGCCGGGCTGTTTGCTGCCAAGATGGCCCACGAACAGATCAGCGCCCCTGCGGCTCAGATTGAGCAGCTTAATAAAATGAGCGCGATCTTACCCCAGGCCTATTTCATTGAGTTTTATCTCGGGAAGAAAAAGACGGCTATGCGGCATTTTGATGAGGCCATGGCCCATTTCAATCGGGCGCTGGCCTTGAATCCCGCAGCCGAGGATCTTCCTTACATTTATTCATTTATGGGTGATTGTCTGAAGGATATGGAGCGGTATGGGGAGGCGATCAGTATTTTGCGGCTGGGTATCGAAGAGGATGAAGAGCGGTCTGATCTGCATAATCTTCTCGGATTTTGTCATTATAAACTGGGTGATTATGAAACCGCCGTCACCCACTTCTCCCGCAGCATTGATTTGGAGCCGGGGTCGGCCATTGATTTCGCCAATCTTGGAGTAAACCTGCGCAAGCTCAAACGTAATAATGAGGCGGTTCATAATTTTGAGATTGCCCTTACTATGGATCCTTACCTGGAGCTGGCCCGCAACAACCTGGATGAGATGTTTGCCGAGCATAAACAAAATGCCGGCTGTGAGACTGCGATTTAAAGAGAGTGTACTATGATTCTGCAGATTGAAGAGCAGATTGTGACCGCCATATTGGAGCACGGTCGGCGGGAGGAACCGAACGAGGCCTGTGGCTACCTGGCCATTAAGGACGGAGTGATAAGACGTCATATCGAATTGACCAATATAGACGCCGCCCCTGAACATTACAGCATGGATCCGGCGGAACAATTTGCCGTCATCCGTCAGATACGGGAAGAGGGTCTGCGACTGGCAGCGGTCTATCACACTCATCCAGAAAGCCCGGCCCGACCTTCCGTGGAGGATATTCGTCTGGCCCATGATAGCAACATAATCTACGTAATTGCCAGTCTTATGGCGGGAGTGGAGCCGGTACGGGCTTTTAAAATCAAGGGCGGCGAAGTTACAGTGGTACCACTGCAGATATTGGCCGTCCACGAATAATTGCAACTGTGATGGCGTGCGCGGTATAACTTAGCTTTTTACGACGCCATCAATTGTAGGACGACGCCAAAAAGTAAGCCCTCCATAAACCATACTCTTGACTTTGTAATATCTCGGGCTGCAGGCACGCCATGTCAGACAATGAACTTAACGCTGTAATAATGCCGGATGGCACCATCCAGCTTGAGTGGTTGGCCGTCTCCCGTAAAATCTACCCGCACCAGCTTGAGCTCCAGAGTCATATTTACGAGCAGTATACCAACCATTCCGCCAACTGGCTTTTTTACCTGGGTTTTGGCGGCCAGCAAAAATTATCCCCCTCCCTGAATTTCTGGTGTGACTTTTCCGGTCTCTTCAACCATAAGCTGCAACTCACCCCTGATCTTGAAGAGCGGCGTGATGCCATCAGCCTCCCCCTGACCGATGATGAGCTTGCCGGTTTTTTAAACATAGCCCCTTTGATGCCGGGCCGCGAGTATCTGCGGCGGGAGGTCTTGGTCGAATTGTGGGCTGAACTGCAGGCTGTATTCGGCCGGGAAATTGCCGCCTATAACGGTTCGGTGGCTGAATTTATCAGGGAGCTTAGTCCCACTATCCACCTCGCTGGCCGCATTTATTTTCATTTAGTGGAGAACAAGGGCCACGAGGAACCTTTTGCCTTTCTGGCCACCTATTCAACTCGTCTGAACAACGAGGGTGAATCCAGGCATTTACCTTTGAAATACGCTCTGGAAGAATATCGGGACGATAATGAAAAATTATTGGAACTCCTGATTACCGTGGAGGATGCCGCCCAAAAAAGTCCGCTGGTGGCAGAACTGCTTGAGAGTGGCGAGCTTTTTCATCCTCTGGCTTGGTCGGCCAAGGAGGCCTTTACCTTTCTCCGGGAAATTCCGCTTTACGAAGAATCTGGTATTATCTGCCGAATTCCCAATTGGTGGCGTACTAAGTCTGCCGGGATCGGCCTCAGCATCAACGTAGGAGAAAAACCACCCTCCATGGTCGGTCTAAGCGCCCTGCTTGATTTTTCACCCCAGCTAATGATTGGGGATACGGAAATTTCAGCGGCTGAGGCCCGCCGTCTGCTGCAGGAATCCGAGGGCCTGGCCTTTATTAAAAATAAATGGGTGGCTGTTGATGCGGAGAAATTAAAACAGACCCTGGCGGCCTACGATCAGGCCCGGAAATTAAATTCCAACGACGGTATAAGTCTTCTTGAGGCCATGCGCCTCGTCCTCAATCCCCAGGAGCTGCTGGGCATGGAGGATAAAGCGACGGAGGTCGGGATCGCTCATGGTAAATGGCTGGCGGGTATCGTAGTTAGATTACAACAGCCCCGAATCTTGAGCAGAGCTAGACCAGGCAAGGATTTTAAGGCCAAATTACGCGGCTATCAGCAGGATGGTCTCAACTGGCTCTTATATCTCCATCAATTACGCTTTGGAGCCTGTCTCGCTGATGACATGGGATTGGGTAAAACCGTGCAGGTGCTGGCCTTCTTAAACCATCTGCGGACAAAAGAGCCGGATACCAGGGCCTCCCTGTTAATTATACCTGCCTCCCTCATCGCTAACTGGATCAATGAACTAAAGGCCTTCACCCCCAGCCTGAAGTATTTCGCGGCCCACCCCGATCTTCATAAACCCCGCCAGGTTCCCCGGTTGGCCGCAGCCGAGTTAGACCGCTATGATCTGATTATCACCACCTATGCCCTGACCCAGAGATACAAATGGCTCCAGGATTATTCCTGGAATTACATTATTCTTGATGAGGCTCAGGCCATTAAGAATCCGGGTACCAAACAAACCAGGGCGGTTAAAAAGCTACGGGCGCACAACCGTCTTATCATGACCGGCACCCCGGTAGAAAACCGTCTCTCCGACCTTTGGAGTCTCTTTGACTTCCTGAACCCCGGCCTTCTCGGCAACTCTAAGGAGTTTGGCCGTTTCAGTAAGAAGCTGGCCAAAAATCCCCAGGGCTATGCTGGTCTGCGCCGCATAGTCAACCCCTTCATTCTCCGGCGTCTGAAGACCGATAAGTCCATAATCACCGATCTCCCCGACAAGGTGGAGATGAAAACCTGGGCCGCCATGACCAAAAAGCAGACCATTCTCTATCAGGAGATTGTTGAGGGTATTAGGCAAAGCCTGCAAAATGCCGGGGGCATCCAGAGAAAGGGGCTTATCCTCTCGGCCTTGATGAAGTTCAAGCAGCTCTGTAACCATCCCTCTCAATACCTTGGCCTTGATCATTTTGAGGAAAAGGAGAGCGGTAAATTCCAACGATTGCGTGAGATTTGCGAAACAATCTATGAGAAGCGGGAAAGAGTACTGGTCTTCACCCAATTTAAGGAGATGACTGCCCCCTTAGCCCACTTTTTAACCACCATATTCAAGCGTGAAGGCCTGATTCTGCATGGCAGCATCCCGGTAGGTAAACGCAAAAACTTGGTTGAAAAATTCCAGGGCCGCGATTACGTGCCATTCTTTGTCCTCTCCCTGAAGGCTGGGGGCGTCGGCCTTAACCTCACCGCCGCCAATCATGTAATCCATTTTGACCGCTGGTGGAATCCGGCTGTAGAGAATCAGGCTACCGACCGGGTTTTTCGTATTGGTCAGCAAAAAAATGTTATGGTGCATAAATTTCTGACCAAGGGCACTATAGAGGAAAAAATTGACGAGATGCTGGAATATAAGGCCAAGGTCGCCAACGAGGTCGTCGCGGCCTCCGGTGAAAGCTGGCTGACCGAAATGACTAATGATGAGCTATTGAAAATATTAACGTAAGCGCTCCATGAACACCCTGAAACGCTCGCATACGATCGTAGTCGTACCGCTACATTTCGAGATGTTATGAAGTCAAGAGTGTAGTTTATTGAGCGCTTACATATTACATATTAACCTTAAAAGTTTGAGGGAATATCATGAGCTGGGGATATCCACGCTATGTATCGGTGGCCGAAAAAAAGGCCAAAGCCGCCCAAAAATTAAAAAAGCTGCAAAAAAAGATGCCGGGTATCCGGCCGGTTGTTATTGAAGGCAAATCTCTGGCCCGCAACTGGTGGGGTAAGTCGTGGAACAAAAACCTTGAACGCTACGCGGACTATAGTAACCGCATTGGCCGGGGCCGGAGTTACGTCCGGCACGGTGCCGTCCTTGACCTTCAGATCAAGACTGGCCGGGTAACAGCGCTCGTGCAGGGCAGTGCCGCTCAGCCCTATAAGGTGGTAATCAAAATCGAGGCCGTCAAACCTGCTGCCTGGCAAGCCATTAAAAGGCGGTGCGGGGGGCAGTTAAAATCCATGCAGGATCTGTTGGCCGGCAAGTTCCCCAAGGCCCTGGGCGAGATATTCTTTCATAAAGACAAGGGACTTTTTCCCAGTCCACAGGCAATAAAATTTGATTGCAGCTGTCCGGACTGGGCCTCCATGTGCAAGCACGTGGCAGCGACCCTCTACGGTGTTGGAGCCAGGTTAGATCAGGAACCAGCCCTGTTTTTTAAATTGCGGGGTGCTGATACCGCTGATCTTATTGCCCAGGCGGTGCGGGACAAGACCGGCGACTTGCTGGTTAGAAGTAAAAAAGCCTCGGTTAGGGCCATTGATGATGCCGACCTCTCCGGCCTCTTTGGTATCGAGATGGATAAAGTGGATTTTGGCAGCGTCTCCAAGCCTGGCAGGCAAAAACCAGGGGCCAGGAAAATAAACCCGGTATCACCCACCGCTACCTCACTCGTTGCCGAATTAATTATTACCGGCAGGACAGGGGTCAATATAGATTTCCTCGCGGCCCAAACCGGCTTTAGCAGAAGCAAGCTCTATGGCATCGTCCACCGCCTGAAACAACAGGGAAGAATCAGGAACAAAGCGCAGGGTGTGTATATAAAGGCCTAAAATATTCGCTCTGCCTGACCGCTCAAATTCCCGGTTAGCCGCTAAAACCTAATTTATCCCGCATAAAATTCAGGGCGAGAAATAGATTGTTCTCAGCCTCCGGGCTCAAGACTCCGGCAGATTCCAGATCCCATTTAAAGCCCTTTATATGGAGCAGATAGACCTCTGGAACATCAGCGTATATCTGTTGACAAAGGCTTAAAACCACCCCCGGAGAAATGGCATGCATGGTAAATTCTACCCGCGCTTCCTGGTGTTCTACTCGTGAAAGTTTAAAACCGTCCATATGCTCTAATGAGGCATTAACAAAATAGACAATATCATAGCCCGATATGGTCTCTGCGTCTTCGATATTAAGTTGATAATTGACCTCAAAAAAAATATTTTTATAATCCATGGCAGTTGTCCAGATCTGCAGTTGTTCAACAAAATTAATCCCCAGAGCATCATCCTGGCATCCAGGATTGCCGTAGCCATAGAAAAGTATCTTATTCGTCATTCTTAAATCTTCTGACTATCAGCCTGTCGTTAGAATCTATGAGATTAATTTCTAAAGGCATCTTGCCCAGGGCGTGAGTTGAACAACTAAGACATGGGTCATAGGCACGTATCGCGACTTCCACCGCATTCATCATCTCAGCGTTGATCTCCGGTTGACCATTCATAAATTGTTTGGCCGCGGAATTCACCGCGACATTCATCGGTTCATTATTATGAGTGGTGGAGACAATGAGATTTGCCATCTTTATCAGGTCATTATTATCAATCTGGTAGTGATGGATCAGGGTTCCCCGCGGGGCCTCCAGCACCCCTATACCTTCCCGGCTCTTTGCCCGCTTGGTGGATACGGTAAGTTCACCACTTAGCAGATCCGGATCGTTCAGCAGTTCTTTCATAACTTCGGCACAATGTAGAACCTCGATAAGCCGCGCCCAGTGCTGATGCATACTCATGCCGTTTGGCCTGCCATTGGTATAGGCCTTAAACACCTCAAATTCTCTCTGTGCCAGAGGGGTGGGGATAAAATCTGCGGTATTCATTCGAGCCAGCGGGCCGACACGATACCAGCCTTTTGCCTTGCCGAGAGACTTCAGGTACGGGAACTTCATATAGGTCCAGGAACGTACCTCCTCATCAATATAATCAAGGTAATTTTGATAATCGATGTCATCCAGAATCTTGGCCCCATGGGCATCAATACCCCGTAATACGCCATGATAAAAATCCAGCCCCCCGTCTTTTCTCACCAGGCTGACACAGTTTGAGGGGAAGGCCGCCAGGTTATCGATTATACCCTTATTTTCAGCGTGATAGCCCTTAAAAAAATCAAGGGCCGTTAGAGACCAATCGATCATCCTGTCGATATTCATCGGCTCAACGCCATGCAGAAAGGAATCCTTTTCCGCCTCTGTAAGATGCTTGTTGATGCCCCCGGGAATCGCACCGGTGCCATGAATTTTCTTGCCCGCTGTGGCTTTGATTATTTCCTGGCCGAATTTCCTCATCATCACCGCCTGCACGGCCATCTCTTTGTGTTCTATGGCGATACCGACGATATTTCTGAGGGCGGGATCACCGCCTATGCCAAAAAGCAGATCCGGCGAGGCCAGATGAAAGAAGTGCAGGACATGGGACTGGAATATCTGCCCGTAATGCATGAGACGGCGCATTTTCTCACCGCTTGGGGTCAGGCCGCTGCCGCTGCCGGCCCCCACTATCATATCAATGGCCTTGGCGGCCGCGAGGTGATGACTTACCGGGCATATCCCGCATAGACGCTGAACAAGCACCGGGGCTTCCCAATATGGCCGTCCCTGAACAAAGCGTTCAAACCCCCTGAATTCAACTATGTGAAGGCGGGATTGAACGACCTGATTCTGGTCGTCAAGATGTATAGTTACTTTGCCATGCCCCTCAACTCTGGTTAGGGGCTCAATGGTTATCTTCTTACTCATAATATCTTCCGGCAGCCCTGTTCGGCCTCCATAGACCTTTTTTTATAACAGATCAGTCAAATTTAAAACATTCATATGACAATTCCATTTTTTTACCACTGATTAAGGCGGTTAAAACATCCCAGATGAGATCAGCCCTGGGAGCGCACCCGGGAATAAAATAATCTATTTTTACTATTTCATGACAGGGATAAACCTGGTCGAGAAGCATAGGTAGTTCCTCATCATTGGGGATCAGGCCCTCATCATTTGTCTGCACCGAGACACAATCAATATACGCCTCTTGCAAACATTCCGAGATCGAGGCATTGTTGTTCCGCATAGCGGGCAGGCCGCCCATAATCGCACATTCGCCCACCGCAACCAACACCCGGCAGTTTTTCCTGAATTCTTTTAACAGCCTGATATTATCGCTGTTGGCGCATCCTCCCTCAATGAGACCGATATCGCATTCTTTGCTCAATTCTTTGATATCGTTTATGGGGGATTTATTGAATTCAACTAATTCAATAAGCTGCATGATTCTATCATCGAGATCCATGATCGACATGTGACATCCGAAGCAGCCAGCCAAAGATGCTGTGGCAATAAGCGGCTTATTCATGACCACCACCTATTTGTTCAATATCACTGCCAATGGGTAGCTGGTCATATTTTCGGCGGCCAATTGGGATATCATAGCCCCTGCCTTTGTGGATAATCGCCCCCACCGGGCATATATCCATTGCCGCCTGGGCCAGAGACTTATCAAAATCCGCCGCCCGCTCATGAGCAAATCTGATCCGCACCTCGTGGCCGCGGTTCGCAAAGACGAACCAGCCTGGTGCCTCTGGCTCCGGACGCCAGCGGACGCAGCGTTTACACAAAACACATCTGTTATGATCAATCAATAATGTGCCATGCGCCGACTCTACATCTTTGGCCGAAAAACTGTAAGGAAATTGAGGTACTGTCATTCGGTACCGGTAGGCCAGGGCCTGAAGTTCACAACTGCCGCTCTTTTCACAGGCTGGGCAGAAATGATTGCCTTCCACAAAGAGCAGTTCAATAATTGTCGATCTGATCCACTCTAATTCCTCAGTATTGGTCTCCACCACCATTTTATCGGCGGCCAGAGCGGTGCAGGCGGTTGTTTTTCTGCCATTAATCAGGCAGGTACAGAGTCGGCAGCAGCCTTGGGCCTTTATGCCCTCGTAATTACATAAAGTGGGAATATAAATCCCATTATCTTTAGCGGTTTCCAATACTGACTGCCCAGGTTCCGCCCTGTATTCGCAGCCGTTAATAGTAATCAGAATGCTCATCATTTTCCCCCTGAGCCCGGAACTCTATTGCTGACTTGACATGATTCCCGCACCGCCGCTGACAGATCAAATTCACTTACAAACTCTATATCGCCGCGCAATCTGGAGTTGTATAATTTACTGAAGTTTCTGATGGTGGACAAGATAGGATTAGCGGCGGTTTGCCCCAGGCCACAGCGATTTACCCGCATCACTTTCTCCCAGCTTAACATCTGATCAATATCAGCGCCAATCCCGTTACCCCGTAATATTTTTTCTAATTTCTTCTTGTATTGAATGGTCATGGCCCGGCAGGGAACACATGAACCGCAGGATTCAGAGATGAAAAAATCCGTAAAATTAAGGACGACATCCTTTAACAGATCACGCCGGTTATCAATCACAATCATCGAACCGCCGGTGGCGAGATCTTCATAGGCCAGTCGTCTATTAAACTCCTTGGGGGCGATGCAGGTTCCAGAGGGGCCGCTTACCTGCACGGCCTGCACGTCTTTGGCATCAACCAGCCGCAGAATGTCATTAACAGTAAAGCCCCACTCAATTTCGTAAATTCCCGGCCTTCCGCAATCACCGGAGACACTTAAAAGCTTGGTGCCAGTAGATTGCGCCGTGCCCAGGGCGCGATACCAGTCGGCACCTTTCAGCATGATTTTGGCCACCGCGCATAAAGTTTCGACATTATTCACCACCGTTGGCTGTTGCAAATAGCCCTTTTCCACCGGGAAAGGGGGCCGGTCTCTGGGCTCTCCTCGTTTCCCCTCCGCTGATTCGAGCAGGGCGGATTCCTCGCCGCAGACATAGGAGCCGCCGCCAAACTGAAGGCGAATATCAAAATCAAAACCTTTTTTAGAGGCCGCTGCTCTGCCGAGCAGCCCAGCTTCCCGCATCTGCCGCAGGACATTCTCAAGATGCTCCGTCATATATTTATATTCATAGCGCAGGTACAAAACCCCCTCTGCGGCACCAATGGCGTAACCGGCAATCACCATCCCCGCAAATAAGAGCTCCGACCGTTCCGTCAGGATTACCCGGTCTTTAAAAGTACCCGGTTCCCCTTCATCGGCATTACAGAAGATGTAACGCCTTTCCGCCTCCACCGCACGGCATAACTGCCATTTCATCGCAGTTAGAAAACCGGCCCCGCCCCGGCCCCGGAGGTTGGCCGCCCGTACCTCGGCAATAACATCATCCGGCCCTCGGCAGACAGACTTTTCAAGAATCTCAGCGGTCGGGGCCTCAATAGTCAAAATCGGGCCGGGCCGGATAATATTTGATTGTACCCCGCTTCCGGGTAAATCATCGATCGCAGCCCCGTTTTTCATGGCACGAACGATTTTTATCACCTGTTCTCCGCTTAATCGTGTAAAAACACGCTGGTTAATAATGGCTGACGGCTCCTGATCGTTCATGCCAATACATGGGGTGTTAAAAAGACCGATATTGCCATCCTCGGATACGGTGCCGAACTTACATCCGGCCTCCTTTTCAAAGGCCCGGGCGATTTTATCCCGGCCCATCATTCCGGCCACCGCACTGTTGTTGAGATAAACCGTGTACCTGCCGGTTGGTGTCCGTGATAAAAAATGATAAAATGACAGGGTCTGCTCAATTTCAGAAATGGGGATAGAAATGGCTTCAGCGATTATGTTCACCGCCTTCTTCGAGACGAATCTAAATCTCTCCTGCACATCAATAAGAATATCCATTAAACCGGTGGAATCTTTATTGTGGCTGGCAATAATCGCGGCGATAGCGGCCGATTCTGTTTGTCGGATTTTTAAATTATTCACCAACGGCCTCCATTATTGTCTTAGTCAAATGGCCGAGAAAACAAAAAACGGCGGATTCTCATCAAAGAGACTCCGCCGTTCAGGGATAAAGCAGGTTGTCAAAGACGATTTACATCATACCGCCCATACCGCCCATGCCGCCCATACCACCAGGCATACCGCCGCCCATGCCACCAGGCATACCAGCACCCTTATCTTCCTCGGGCTTGTCGGCAATCATACATTCAGTGGTCAGCATCATACCGGAGATGCTTGCCGCATTCTGAAGCGCAGTTCTGGTAACCTTGGCGGGATCAATAACCCCGGCCTTGATAAGGTCTTCAAACTCCTCGCTGGCGGCATTAAAACCATTGGCGCCAGCCAGGGTCTTAACCTTCTCAACGATTACAGAACCTTCACGGCCGGCGTTAGTGGCGATCTGCCGTACCGGCTCTTCCAGGGCCCGAAGAATGATCTTCTTGCCCAGGCTCTGAGACGGGCTTAATTCCAAGGCCTCAAGAGACTTGAGACAACGGATGTAAGCAACACCGCCGCCAGCAACAATACCCTCTTCTACTGCGGCCCGAGTGGCATTCAAGGCATCTTCAACCCTGGCCTTTTTCTCCTTCATCTCCATTTCAGTGGCAGCGCCGACATTAATTACTGCAACTCCGCCAATCAATTTGGCGAGACGCTCCTGGAGTTTCTCGCGATCGTAATCAGAGGTGGAATCCTCAATCTGGGCCCGAATCTGCTTAACCCGGCCAGCCAGTTTATCTGTATCTCCGGCACCATCAATGATAGTGCTGTTGTCCTTATCTATGACAATGCGCTTGGCACTGCCAAGATCGTTAATCGTAATATTCTCCAGTTTAATGCCAAGGTCTTCTGTAATTACCTGGCCGTTGGTGAGAATAGCAATATCCTCCAGCATGGCCTTACGACGGTCACCGAAGCCAGGGGCCTTGATAGCGGCTATATTCAGTGTACCACGTAATTTATTAACCACCAAAGTGGCCAACGCCTCGCCATCAACATCCTCAGCGATAATACAGAGTGGTTTACCCAGCTTGGCAACCTGCTCCAGGATGGGCAGTAGATCCTTCATGGAGCTGATCTTTTTCTCATTGATGAGAATCAGGGGCTCTTCCATGTTAACTTCCATCTTCTCGGGATCAGTGACAAAATAGGGGGAGAGATAACCACGGTCAAACTGCATACCCTCAACAACATCAAGAGAGGTCTCCATGCTCTTGGCCTCTTCAACGGTAATAACGCCTTCCTTGCCAACCTTGTCCATGGCCTCAGCGATAATATTACCGATGGTCTCATCATTATTGGCGGAGATGGTGCCGACCTGGGCAATTTCCTTCTGCTCCTTGGTGGGCTTGGCGATCTTACTAAGCTCAGCAACAACCGCAGAGACGCTCTTGTCGATACCGCGCTTGATTTCCATGGGGTTATTACCGGCGGCTACCAGTTTAACGCCTTCACGGAAAATGGCTTGGGCCAGCAGGGTAGCGGTGGTGGTGCCGTCACCGGCAACATCACTGGTCTTGGAGGCAACCTCCTTGACCATCTGGGCACCCATGTTCTCGAATTTATCTTCCAGTTCAATCTCTTTGGCAACACTCACTCCGTCTTTCGTCATGGTGGGAGCACCAAATGATTTGTCTAACAGGACATTGCGGCCTTTGGGGCCTAAGGTTATCTTGACGGCATCGGCCAGGGCGTTTACTCCAACGAGGAGGGACTCCCGAGCTTTAACGCTGTATTTTATTTCTTTAGCCATTGTTATTCTCCTTAAACAATCAAATTGTTAATCAAAAATTATTCGTAACAGTTCAGGGACAATTATTCTATGATGCCCAGAATGTCGTCTTCACGCATGATGAGATAATCCACGCCGTCCACCTTTACATCAGTGCCGCCATATTTGCTGAACAAGACATGATCACCCTCTTTGACCTCGAGAGCTACTCTCTTGCCATCGTCATTCATTTTACCGTTACCAACGGCGATAATCTTGCCCTCGGCCGGTTTTTCCTTGGCGCTGTCCGGGATAATAATCCCACCGGAAGTCTTTTCTTCCTGCTCCAGCCGCTGTACTAAAATACGATCGTTTAATGGACGAATTTTCATTATACTGCCTCCATTCATGTGTTAATGATTTAATTTATTAAATAGGTAACTATTGATGCATCAATAGTTACATTTTGGCCATATTCCAAAATCATCCCCCTTTTTCGTGAACATCTGGGTCGGAAGTACCACAGAGTACACCACTATGCGGGATGGCCAAAACTATAGGGACTATTTTCCAAAAATCAAGGGAGGGGTGTTTTTTTTTTGGGTGAGGTGAAAAACCTGCAAAAATAAAGATATGGGCAGACATTATTTCTGCTCCAGAGCCGTTATTTATAGTCTCGTCTATGGGGCTGGGTAATAAAATCAGATCTTGATTTTTCTTTTATCTTTCTTTTCATATTTTATATACTCTGGTATACGAGAACATCCTTAATAAGCAGTAATGTCCAGTTGGAGGCAAATTCTTAACCGGACATTACTGCTCGATAAAGGGCAAAAAATAATATTAAGCGAGGCAACTGTATGGGAATTATTCAAGACTTGTTCGGTAAATCCCCCTTTGGACCATTGGTTGAGCATTCCAAAAAGGTACATGAATGCGTGGAGATGATCTGGCCGCTTCTCGAAGCCTTGATCGAGGAGGATTACCCCAAAATTCACGCCCTGCAGGATAAAGTTTCTAAACTGGAATTTGAGGCCGACAACATAAAACATTCCATCCGCAAACAATTGCCCCATCGTTATTTTATGCCCGTGGATCGGGCCGATCTTGATGCCTTTCTGCATTGTCAGGACAAGATTGCCGATAAGGCGGAGGATTTCGCGGTTATTCTAATGATCAGAAAGACTAAACTTCATTCTTCTCTGCATGAAAAATTCTTAACTTTCGTCAGCCAGGTTTTTCAAGTTACTGCCACTCTGCTTACGGCAACGGTGGAATTACAGAGCCTGGCTGACACCTCATTCGGCGGTGCCGAAGCCGATTTAGTATTGCGTTATATAGAAAGTCTCGGGGAGGAGGAATGGAAGGCAGACCGTATGGCCCGTAACCTCTCCATCGACATATACGATCTTGAGAATGAGTTGGACCCCCTTACCATCATCTTTTACGAGAAAATGCTATTGACCCTTGGTGATGTGGCCAATAAAGCGGAAAACGCCGGTGATATGCTGCGCAATATGATTGTAAAATAGTTACGCCGTGGAGCCTAAAGCAGTTTGTCTGCTCTGGGCCCCATGCTCTTTTTGGTCTCAGGACGTTGCCCTGTTGCTGCCTACCATGCAGGGCCTTTTCTGATAAAACCGCTCATCATATAACTTTTTATGTTATCATCAGCAGTTCTATAATATTCACCGAGGAATTAAAGGTTTATGAAATTTACAATTAATATTAAAAGCAGCTGCTTGGCGTTTGTCGTATTCTTCTTTCTCTGTGGGCCGCTGGCCGCCGCTCCGTTGCGGGTTGTTACTGTTATTCCGCCTTACGCCTCCATCGTCAAAAAGATCGGCGGCAGTTTCGTTAAAGTCTATTCCCTCATCAAGAGCGGTCAGAATCCCCACACCTTTACGCCTCGCCCCCAGCAGATCATGAAATTAGAGCAGGCGGCAGCCCTCTTCGTCAGCGGTCTGCCCTTTGAGAAGAGACTCGTTGCCCAGATCAAGAGCCGTGATAAACAGCTGGAAATAATTGATCTTGATGCCGGCCTGATCCTGCGCCATGAGAAGGACGGTGATGTTGATCCCCATGTCTGGATGTCCCCGCCCCTGCTGCGCCGTCAGGCGGCAACCATCACCGCCGCCTTATGCCGCCTTGACCCAGCCCACCGCCTGGAATACACAAAACGCCACCAGGCCCTGGATCAACGTATTCAAAAATTAGATACCCAGATAAAAACCCTGCTGCGCCCCTTTGTCGGCCGGACGTTTTATGTCTTTCATCCCGCCTTTGCCTATTTTGGCGCCGCCTACGGTCTGCGCCAGCGAGCGGTAGAGGTCGGCGGCGGCAATCCCTCCCCCAGACAACTGGGCCGCTTAATCAAACAGGCGAAAAAT
>JAJSAA010000158.1 GCA_024274995.1 Deltaproteobacteria bacterium | reverse complement strand
TAGATCGAGCTTTTTACGACGCCATTATATGTAACTATCCCGCTAATTTCAGCAGCCCCCATCTCGGAGTCTACGCTTACCTCCGCATTATTGTTTTACCCTCCCCTTTTTTTATTACTCTTATTATCAATCCCCCTTGTGCCACTTGGTGGGACTCTGAACAGGCTCCTTTCTCTTTGAAAAACTTGTAACAACTTGTTTGACATAGTTTTCTCTTTATGACCATAATGTAGATATTAATGTCAGATATTTCATTATTGTGCAAAATAAGGGGAAAAATAATGCGGGTAAACATTGGCCCTGTAACCAGACTGGAAGGGCATTTAAGCATTCATACAACCGTGGAAAACAATATTATCACCGAGGCCAGGAGTGTTGGTGAGATGTTTCGCGGTTTTGAGATTATTCTGAGGGGCCGTGATCCGCTGGATGCCCAGCAAATTACCCAGCGGATATGTGGTGTCTGTCCTTACGCCCATGCCATAGCATCATCCTACGCCCAGGAAAACGCCTACAGCCTGCAGGTGCCGGCCAATGGTCGTATTCTGCATAATTTGATCCAGGGGGCTAATCATCTCTACGATTATCTCTTACAGTTCTATCAGTTGTCCGCCCTGGATTTTATTGATGTCACGGCTATCCTGAAATATTCCGGTAATGATACCGACCTGGTAACCTTAAGAAACTGGGTCAAGAGGGAGCTGGCCTCTGATAAACACTTCCCGGCCGCCCCCTTTTTGCCCCGGTTGTCGGGAAAATATATTAATGATGACGAAATAAATATTGGGGCCTTGAAGCACTATATTGAGGCCCTGGAGATTCAGAAAAAGGCCAACCGGGCCTCGGCAATCTTTGGCGGCAAATGTCCCCATGCCACCGCTATTTTTCCAGGCGGCTGTACCCTTGAACCCAATGTCGATCATATCTCCACCTACCGCTCTTTAATCATGGAGGTTCGTGATTTTATCCATAAAAAATATATTCCCGATCTGCTCGCCGTGGCGGCTGGTTTTCCGGAGTATTGGCACATAGGTCAAAGTAAAGGCGGATTTCTGTCATATGGTCTGCTGCCCTTCGGCCCTGACCCCGCCAGCAAACGCCTGTTTGCCGCCGGGGTTACAACGCCGGCTGGGATAGAACCGGTGGATTTTGAGGCTGTTAAAGAGGATGTTAAGTACTCCAGATATTCATCGCCTTCCGGCCTCAAAGTACGCGAGGGTACGCTTACCCCGGCTCCCCATAAGAAGTCGGCCTACAGCTGGATCAAGGCCCCCCGTTACCAGGGGAAGATGATGGAGGTGGGGGCGGCTGCCAGGGTAACCGTTGATTATCTCCAGGGGAACAATCAAACCATAAAGGAGCTGGTGAATAAATTTGCGGCTAAGGCGGGAATCGGGCTGGAAAATCTCAACTCGGTATTAGGACGTCACTTGAGCCGCGCCATCTCCGGAGTGGTGATTGCCGATTTTCTGCTGGCGGAAACGGAAAAAGTTGATCTTGGCTCCCGGGCCATGGTTGACTTCCAGAT
>JAJSAA010000157.1 GCA_024274995.1 Deltaproteobacteria bacterium | reverse complement strand
TTGCCCTGTATCCTGCCTGTGCTGTTGAAAAAG
The DNA here is from genome assembly GCA_024274995.1 of Deltaproteobacteria bacterium. GTDB lineage: Bacteria > Desulfobacterota > Desulfobulbia > Desulfobulbales > VMSU01 > JAADIV01. The sequence continues at coordinate 2,565 of JAJSAA010000157.1, read as the reverse complement.
ATGTTTTACCTGCTCTTTGCTGAAATCCTTTATGCGTAACGATTCTTTTTTAATGTTAAAGCAGGAGCCGCCAATTATGTATTTTTTGCTGGCGTCGGAGTATATGCGATAATCGCGGATATCCCGCAGGCCTATTATGCATAAGGCATGAGGAAAGGCCTTGGGCCGCTGAGTATAACCGGCCCGCAGCTGGCGTAATACAGAAATTAAGCCATCGCCCATCAATGAATCTACCTCGTCCATGAATAAAACCAGCGGTTTAGGAAGTTCCAGGCACCATTTGGTTAAAAAGCGGGAAAATTCCTTTATATCCTCTCCGTAGCATATAGGTGAGGGCTGCAGGGTAGAATCAAGGTACACCTCGGCTTTGGTACGGATTTCGTCAATAATAACCCGGTTCAGTTCGTTGATATTATTACGCCAGGCCTGACCGGCCTCCACATTAATGTACAGGGCAATATATTTCCCGGCGGCATTAAGCTCATCGGATAATTGCAGAATAGCAGTAGTTTTTCCGGTTTGGCGGGGGGCATGCAGGACGAAATAGCTTTTATCGTCAATCAGCTGGTGGATATTCTCAAAACGTTCCGCCTGATCTATCATGTAGTGTTCGCCTGGTATACATGGGCCGGCGGTATTGAAAAAACGGGGCATTTTAGTTTCCTTTCAGGTAATTGACTATAGATTTATTGTCTCTATCTTTTTATTGCCTTCCATTATCGTATCACGCTGTCCCACCTTGTCCCAATCGGTCACCCGGCCTCTGGTGAAGATGATGAGCCAGCCGGAATCAAGGCTTAAACGATCCAGATATTCAGAGAGCTGCAGGCGGCCCTGCTCCAGAGCCTTGGGAGAGCTTAATTTAAGCTCAAAGGCAAAGCGTTCTCCTGCGAATTCGATACAGAGATCAAGACGTTTGAGGCCAGCGGCGTATTCCCTAATGATTATACCGCCGCCGTTTACTATTCTCTGCAGCCAGGCCATGAAGAGGAGATGATGGGCGGCCTCGGTGTAGGTTTTCCGGTTGGTGACCATCTCGCTGTGTTCTTTGTAAAACTCGATATAGGCATTCAGTACCTTGTTGATATTCAGTCTGCCGTCTTTATTAACGTACCAGGCGGGGTTTTGCGCCACCGCGTCCTGCATAACGACGGTTAATTCGCGCGGGATAATCTCCCGGTAAATTGGATTGGCAATCTCCAGGCCTTGCCGGCCGGATTTTACCAAGCCCAAATCCAGGAGATACTGGTGATCCTCTGCGGAAATCTCCTCAAGCTGGGTCTGCTCACCGATAAGAATTGCCTCTATTACTCGTGCCACCCTGGGCTCGGTTAATTTGTCCGTTAGTTGATCCAGGTGGACATCACGGCGTTTAATTAATATTTCGACCGCGTTTTTGACCTGCTCCGGCTGAATGGTTTGATCGCGGGGGATGGCATGTCGGCCGAAGCAGAGCTCCCAGCCCAGGGCGTTTACCAGCCAAGGCTGCCCCTCGCTGTAAAAATATATTTTTTCCAGTGCCGCGGGCTTGATTTTTTGCCCTGTATCCTGCCTGTGCTGTTGAAAAAGATGCTTTACCTGTTCTTTGCTGAAATCCTTTATGCGTAACGATTCTTTTTTAATGTTAAAGCAGGAGCCGCCAACGATGTATTTTTTGCTGGCGTCGGAGTATATGCGATAATCGCGGATATCCCGCAGGCCTATTATGCATAAGGCATGAGGAAAGGCCTTGGGCCGCTTTGTATAACCCGCTCGCAACTGGCGAAGGACCGAAATCAGCCCGTCACCGATCAAGCTGTCAACTTCATCAAGAAAAAGGACAAGGGGCTTGGGCAGTTCCATGCACCAATTAGTCAGGAATGTCGAAAAATCACGCACATCCGGTTCGTAGCATTCTGCCGAAGGGTAGTATTTATTGTTTAGATACACTTTTGCGTTGATTCTTAATTCATTGATGATTGTCCGGTTCAGCTCGTTAATATTATTACGCCAGGCCTGGCCAGCCTCTACATTGGTGTATAAGGCGATATATTTCCCGGCGGCATTAAGCTCGTTGGTCAGTTGGAGAATAGCAGTAGTTTTTCCGGTTTGGCGGGGGGCATGCAGGACGAAATAGCTTTTATCGTCAATCAGTTGGTGGATATTCTCAAAACGTTCCGCCTGATCTATCATGTAGTGTTCGCCTGGTATACATGGGCCGGCGGTATTGAAAAAACGGGGCATTTTAGTTTCCTTTCTGTGCTTTATATTGCACTATCGTTTTTTGTATTGCTATGTTCGTCGGCCAGAATAATATCTCACGGTTCAGGGCAGTTGCTCGGGGTTTTGGCCGAATAGTTACACCTGTCTTCTTCCAAAAAATATTGTATAATATGGGGAATGACGGGTCAACTTGTTTTGGCTGACTGGTCGTTTATACTCTCTTTTAACTCAGCGGGAATTAATTACAATACTGAGGCAGCATAAAATTTTAGTGCCCCTGGTGAACTGTTACTAATACTTCGAGGTGCGCCGTGCAGACAGATATCGGAGAATCTATTACCTATGAGGTAAAAAAGGATGTTG
>JAJSAA010000156.1 GCA_024274995.1 Deltaproteobacteria bacterium | reverse complement strand
TGCGGCCCAATTTTGTTCAACGTATTATCAAGCAGGTCATTGCGCTTTGCCTTCAGTTTCACGACTTTATCGAATCCAAATTCATAGTTTTTGACATGGTTTACTATGAATTTGATTTTTTGGGCCCGGGCCTTGTTCGTAATTTCTTGCTGGGATTGAATCAAAAATCTTTTCATTTTATTGAGGTACTCATGATATTGCTGAATATCTTCCTTTGAACCGGAGATGATAAAATTTTTGACATTCATGCGGGTCATGAGCATATTTGCCTGCAGACGACCAGCCAGGTTTGAGTGGCGCGCCAATGAGCGATAGGTAGTAAAACCTGCCGAGCTTCCAGTAATTCCCAGCCAACCGACAATCGTGACAGTACCAAATATCAGGATGACAACTGCGAAGCCAAGGGTAATTTTGGTGCCTAATTTCATGTTTGCAAACATTTTATCTGCCTCTTTGTAAAGAAGAAAAATAATGTATGGCATCAAGTATCAACACATCAAAATACGTAACTGCTTAGAGTTTAGGGCAATTTACAGCCAGACCTAAACAGTTACTAAAATACGTTAACGACATACCTCAAATGAAATAACTTTTAAATTTGAAGGCCTGAGTTCTGCCGGCAACAGAGCTTTTTAACTTTTTAACTTTTTAACTTTGGTATTTATTGAGGAGGTAATGCGGTTATTTGTCACAATGGTTTTACTGTGACTATTATAGCATTATAAAAATGGTGAACCAAATAAAAATTCCAGGAGGGAGGTTTTTTTTATAACCTTGAGAATATACAAGAAAATCAGCTAATTATTCAGTTCATCGAACATCATAAAACACAAGGCATCACAAAAAAAGGCCCGTCTGATAATTCAGACGGGCCTTTTTAAACGTGCAACAACCAGCTAATCAATCGGCATCAGATAAGGAAATATCAACCGACGGCCTCAAAGTAGCACAAGTGGCGAGAGCCGCGTGTACCTTATGATTCTTAAAGGCGACAATCAACTCGTCATTAACTGCGGCGCCATTATCATAGTCGACCAGGGCCTGCTGACTGAGGTTGTAATCAAAGCGCGGGGCCCATTTTCGGGAACCAAGACGGGCGGTAACGGAACAGTTATCCACCATATAGGCCACCCCCTTGTAATGCATATAGGGATTCAAGGAATCAACCGCCTCAATAACAGACTCGTTGCAGACCTCGCTCAGGCAATGGCCCTTCTCGATGAGTAGATCAAGCTGGGCCATCATGGTGGCGCAATACATCCCGGCGGTGAGGGCATTAACCGGGGCTTCCTCTCCTGAACGAGACGCCCGCACCTTCTCACCCACCTGCCACATCCTGGTGCCGTCAATCTTGCCCATGGGATAACGGGCAAAACGCTGACCAGCCATAACCACCGAGCGGATCTCGTTACCGGAGGAGACTTCGTCATAGATCTCCAGCAAGATGTCCATGGCCGGGCCATAGGATTGTGAATAGATATTCTCGAAGATCTTTTTATCTTCGGCATCTAATTTTTCATAGACGGCCAGGATACCATCATGGGAGATGGTCTTGCTGATTATGCCGGTAATATTCTCCACCGAGGCGGTAAAGGCCTCCGCTTCGCTCATATTATCCTGCATGACATAACGGCGGTAGAGGGATTCGACAATACCATGGACGGCCCCTAACAGAATACTGCGCTCACCAAAAATATCGCTGCAATATTCATTACGCAGGGTAGTCTTGAAGATGTAAGGAGCACCAATGGCCACCGCCCAGCCCAGGGCCAGATCGGTAGCCCGGCCGTCAATATCCTGCTCCACGGCAAAGCTGCAGTTAATTCCGGCCCCGTTGACTTTCTTACCCTGGACATAGAGGCGGCGAACCGAGGGCCCCATACCCTTGGGACATACCCCAATTACATTGATATTTTTAGGAAATGCCTGCCCGACGCTGGTCAGATGGCCCAGCAGAAAGCCGTGTGACAGGCCCAGGGTAGCACCGTCACGCATGGCATCAAAGACCGACTGATAATTTTCGGCCTGGGCCGCGTCAGAAATAAGCAGAATAACCAGATCTGATTTAGCCGCGACATCGTACATCTCACCCAGGGTACCGGCCTCCTCATTAAAACCGGCTTCCCTGGCCTTGGCCATGGAGGCGCTGTTAGGACGCAGACCAACGGCTACCTTAATATCAGAATCGGCCAATGAATCCTTGAGATTCTGAGCCTGTGCCGGGCCTTGAGAGCCCCATCCAATTACCCCTATCTGCTTAATACCGGCAAAGGCCTGTTCCAGAAGATGAAATTGATCCCGGCCGCCACGAACAATTAACTCCTCCGTATCTGCCAGTTTTATAGTTTCCGTCTTAAAAATATTGGTACTGAATGTTTCCATAATTACTTCTCCTTTATTTGATAATCGTGTCCGTTTAGGGCAATTTACAGTCACACCTAAATAGTTACATAATTTCGCACATTAATATCTTGTACGGAAGAGACGAAAGCCCCCTGCTAATGGTGTTGTCCACCAGGACTTTTATTCTTCGTTGGTAACAGTTCACCAGGGGCACTAAAATTTTATGCCGCCTCAGTACTGTAATAGTTCATTGGTGCCTTCGTTGTCCAGATGCGCCGGGACGGGGCCGCTTTCCAATTTTAAAAATACTGAAAGTTCCCCCCCTACAATAAAAAAATCTCCCCATGGCCAATGGAGAGATTTTTTAAAAAAAAAACGAGAGAAACGATGAAGTTTATTTTACTGCTTCAGACAGTCCCTTCCCCGGCTTAAATTTAGCCACAGTCTTGGCCGCGATCTTTAGCTCAGCGCCAGTTCTGGGATTACGACCCGTACGGGCGGCCCGCTTAGTAACGGAAAAAGTGCCAAATCCGGTGAGAGCGATACTTTCGCCATCGGCCAGACTGGTAGTTATTGAATCAAGGAGAGCCTGCAAAGCTCTACTGGCATCGGCTTTGGTAATTTCTGCGGATTTAGCAATCGCGGCTACAAGTTCTGTTTTATTCATCTGATCCCCTTTCAAATAATATTCTTTCTAAAATAAAGTAAATATGCCTTTCCTCTTAAAATCTCCTTTAATAACAAGGGGAGCGATTACTTCCCTCGTTATTATTAACTATAGAGTTGGATTTGTTGCAAGAAAAAATATAGGATTTCAGGATTTTTTTTTGTAATAGTTCACCAGCACTGAGGCAGCATAAAATTTTAGTGTCCCTGGTGAACTGTTACTTTTAAAACAAATACCGCAATGAAATATTACAGACAGCTCAACTTTAACAAAAAAACATTTGCCAATACCCCAGACCCGGAAATGTTCTTCAAAGCCAGTCAGTATCTCGACTGTCTCCAGGAGCTGGAGCGTGCTATCCGCCTGCGGCGGGGATTAAGTGTGGTAATCGGCAAAAGCGGCAGCGGCAAAACCACCTTGAGCCGCCAGCTTCTCCACCAATTAACCACGGTAGACCAAGGTATTCAAGCCCAGCTCATTGTTGACCCGCAATGCGGTTCAGCGCCGGAATTCCTCCAGGCCGTGAGCAAGAGCTTTGGACTGCCAATAAATAATGAGCCCAGGGAACAGCAATTAAAGAATAATATAAAAAGTATAAAAAGTATAAAAAGTATAAAAAGGTATCTTGAACAGGCGGCAGAAAGGGGCAAAACTCCGGCCCTGATTATTGATAACGGCCAGAATCTGCCCGATTTCGTCCTGGAGATTTTAGGCGTTTTTTTAACCTTTGCGGTCAACCAGCACAAACTCCTGCAGATTGTCATCTTCGCCAGGGAAAACTTCAGCCTCATTCTGCGCCACAAGACCAATTTAACCGGGCAGATTGCGACCCGCCTCTGTCTTCGTCCTTTGAGCCTTCGTGAGACCAAGCAGATGATCTCCTTCCGGCTCTCCAAATCCCACCGGAAATCAACCGCAGCGCCCAGGATTTTCTCCTCTCCGGCCGTCTGGCTGATTTACCTCCTGAGCGGTGGCTACCCCCGCCGCATAGTGGCCCTCTGCTCCAGGCTGATTATCGCTCTTTTGCTAAAGAACAAACAACGGGCTGGACTATTCGATCTCCTGCTCAGCCTGAAGGCCAATAGCCAAAGGACTCAACCACACAGAAAGGGGCTGATTATTATCCTGGCACTAAGCGGAATCACAACCCTGATCCTCAGCCCGGAGATTTTTCACCGCCCGGCAAAGCCAGGCGTTAGGCAGAACATATTATTATCAGCCGCTCCAGCCAAGGCCGAAGGAACCAAGCCGCTCCCATCGACAGTAAAAACAGCAATTAGACCCGACGAGGCAAGGCCGTCAGAACACAAGAAATTGCGGCGAAGAACGATCTATTTCCCCATGCAGGTCGAGCCGGCCATCCTGGGTGAATTACAGGTTCACAATGGAGATACCCTGAGCAAGATGATTGCCCGGGTATATGGCCGCTATACAAAGATTAGATTGGAATTAGTCCGTAAAGCCAACAAGGTTTCGGGCTTAGGACAACTGCGGCCGGGAATCATAATCAAGTTCCCCGGCGAGGCCAAAGTAAACTTCCAGCCCGCCGCCCATGAATTCTGGCTGCAATTAGGGGTGATGAACACTCTACCAGCAGCAGTGGACGTACTTAAGGACTGCCCGGCAAGCGCCCCGCCCATTATCATTGTCCCTGCCCGACGTTCGGAAAAAGACAAGGCCGCAGCCTTTATGATTGTCTTGGAAAAACGCTTTAAAAAGAAAAGCGCGGCAGTGGCAGTCTTAAAGTCTCTGACGTCGAATCTCAGAGACCAGGCCATAATCAGGCATCAATAGCCATCAGGATAGGAGCATATCTCCCCGCAATAATTTCTGAATACCAGTTTTTCCCCTCTACCAATCACATAATCCGGCAGCAGGGGGATCTTACCGCCGCCCCCTGGGGCATCCACCGCGAAATGAGGAATAGCCATCCCCGAGACATGACCGATTAATGACTCCATAATTTTCAGGCCGGTCTCAATCCTGGTTCGGAAATGGTCGGTGCCGCGCGTCATATCGCCCTGAAAGAGGTAATATGGTCTGACCCGCATGCGAAGCAAACCACGCAGCAATTTCTTTATGACCACCGGGCTGTCATTTACCCCTCGCAGTAATACTGTCTGGCAGCCCAGAGAGATACCGGCATCAGCCAAGCGGCCGCAGGCAGAGGCGGCCTCCGTCGTCAACTCAGCCGGGTGATTAAAGTGGGTATTTATATAGAGGGGATGATAACGCTTCAACATGGCGCAAAGCCGACGGGAGACCCGCATGGGCAAAACGCAGGGCACCCTGGTGCCGATACGAATTATCTCAACATGTGGAATGGCCCGCACCCCGGCCAGTATCCACTCCAAACGCTCATCCGATAGCAGCAGCGGATCACCGCCCGAAATCAGGACATCTCGAATGGCCGGGGTGCGGCGGATATAATCTAGCCCAAGAGCGAGGGTGGCATCATCAATAACCATCCCCGCCGTCCCCACCTTCCTCTTCCTGGTACAGAAACGGCAGTACATGGCGCATTGACTGCTGATTAAAAACAATACCCGATCCGGGTATTTATGCACCAGATTGGCCACGGGGCTGAGCGCCTCCTCGGCCAGCGGATCAGCCTCACAGACCATATCCTTTAATTCCTGAGATGCAGGCACAGCCTGCCGCCAGAGCGGGTCATCAATCTTCTTAACCAGGCCCCAGTAGTAGGGATTAATCCGCATGGGATATTGCCGGGCGGCCTCCTCAATCCCCCTGACGTCAGCGTCCGGGAAACGGCGGCTAATCTCAGCGGCAGAGGTAAGACTGTCTGCCAGCAAATTCTGCCAGCTCATAAGGCGGGGTTATAAAGCCGCGCCGCATCGATTAGAACCCCGCGCCGGAATAAAACATCTTCGCGACGCAAAAGATCAACCTTACGCTGCCAGAGCGGCCCCTGCTCCTCACCCACAAAACCACCGACAGTCAGATCAGCCCTGATTATCCGGTGGCATGGCACCTCAGGGGCAAAGGGATTATGGCGCAGGGCCTGCCCCACGGCCCTGGGGGATCGACAGCCAACGGCTGCAGCCAGTAATTTATAGGTCGTCACCCGGCCCCTGGGAATACGGCTCGCTGCCCGGTAGACCCGTGCTTGAAAATCACTGATTCGCATTACTTAACTCTGCTCAGAGAGGGATGGTTTAACGGTCTTCAGGTTATGGCGCTTAATATCCGCCATAATATCCAAACCGACCTTTAAATGATTATCGGTAAATTTACAAAATATATTCTTGGCGCTTTCTTTACTCTTGATGCCGCCTTTACGCATGGGCAGGTCAGAGATCAGCATCACCGCCCCGGTGGGTACGTTCAAGGCGTATCCCACCGCGAAAAGGGTAGCAATCTCCATATCAATGGCCAGAATACGATGTTTGAGGATATATGCAATAAACTCCTCGTCAAACTCCCACATCCGGTAGTCGGTGGTCAACATTATACCCGATTTAGGTTTCACCCCCATCTCGGCGCAGATCACCTCCTCACATACCCGGTTAATCCAGAACTCCGGCAGGGCCGGAACATCCTGGGGAAGATAATGTTTACTGGTACCCTCGTCCCTGATGCTGGCAGTGGGAATGAGCAGATCACCAATCTCCACCTCGTCGTCAATACCGCCGCACATCCCTAACATTATCACACACTTAAGATTATCGAGAAAAGAAAGGCAATGCATAATAATCCCAGCCGAAGGGGAGCCCACCCCATGGTTAATAATAGAGACATTACGTTCCTTATCATGCACCACCTGCCAATAGCCAGCCTTAACAGGATTATTAGTTATCCTGGCGAACTCCTGGATATAACGGTCAAAATTGCACAGCAGCACATGGGACTGGAATTCATCAACCATGGAACCGGTATATCTTTCCAGGGTATTACGGGCATAACTGTCGGGACGTAATAATGTCATAGTACTCCTTTTTAATTTAATGGCGTTTAAAGAACTGTAATAATAGTTTTACGCACCATTATGGTCAAGAGAGAAATTAAAGCGCATTGACCTTATCGTCATTCTGCATTATTTTCTTTTGCCATGAAACTCAAAAAAATCCCTCGTGTCACCTGGTTGATTCTAATCTTTATCGCCTGGCTGGCCTTTAACTTATTCAGAACGCCTCACCCCGCTGTTTGAACAGTTCCCCAGTCTACCCCTCAGGTTGAGGAGTTCTGTTTACCAGTCCGGTAGCCCCTGAATTACACAACATTTAATTTTATTTTGGAGAATAATATGGTTAGTGACGTCAGTCTGAAGTACGCCATGGAAGAGCATTATTGCCCGCATTGCAATACTCGTTTAAGTTTTTGCAACACCCCGCCTATTCATGTGGGAGACGGCCTGGGATGGGGAACCGATGTTTTCTTTATCTGCTTGAATGATGACTGCTCAATGTTTGTTGAGGGCTGGAAATATATCGAAGAGCAATACGGCAAAAGTGCCTCCTATCGTTATATGCTGCTCCCCGGCGAAAAAAAGGGCTCTCCCATGATGGTGGCCAGCAAAATTGCCTTTACTGATGCGGCCATTGACCTCGAGGAATTAAAAAAAGGCAACGAGAGGTATCAGAAAGAACAAAAGGCTATCCAGGAGCTTGAAACCTGCCTATCGGATAAAAACCCGCAGCCGGCTCTCTACCTGATAACCGATGAAGAGGCCAATCTCGAAGAACGGCAGCGGGCAGTTAAGCTCATGGAAGAGATTAACGATCTGTCCTGCCTTGACGCCATTCGTAACCATAAATTTCGCCATACTGAAATTGGCCAGGCGGCTAATCTGGCCCTCAGCCGAATGCTGAAAAATTCCTTTCAGAAAGAATGCCCTTATTGCGCTGAAATCATCAAGACGCAGGCCAAGATTTGTAAACATTGCGTCAAAGAAATGAATTGAGATTAATCTCAACTGCGGGGCGCTTTTATTCTTGCCAAGCAGGCCGCAATCCGTTATATAGTTGCCATACATTGATGTATGGTGGGCGTAGCTCAGTAGGTTAGAGCGTCGGGTTGTGGCCCCGGAGGCCGTGGGTTCGAAACCCACCGCTCACCCCAAATTTTCAAAGGGAAAATCGATAGCCGGTTTTCCCTTTTTTTATTCTCTCGTGACTATGATTATGCCGGACAATTCAACAAATTCATCATTAACAGACCTGCGTGACCTCACCCTGCAAGAGCTTACCGATTTTATTGCCGAGCTTGGCGAGCCCAGATTCAGAGCTCGGCAGATATTTTCATGGCTCTACCGCCCCGGAATCAGCTCTTTTTCCGAAATGACCAATCTGGCTTTAGCATTCAGAACCCGCTTAGAGGACATTGCGCGCATCAGCAGCCTGCAAGTTGACAAACGGGAAGAAGCCAATGATGGAACGGTAAAATACGCCTTTAGGCTGGCGGACAACACCCTCATCGAAAGTGTACTTATTCCAGATAATGGCCGCCATACCCTCTGTGTCTCTTCCCAGGTTGGCTGCGCCATGGGCTGCGCTTTCTGTCTCACCGGCACCATGGGCCTGCGCCGCAACCTCACTGCCGCCGAGATCGTTAATCAGGTTATCCATACCCGCAACGAATTAGAGGCTAAGGCCAATGGTAAGGGCAGAATCAACAATCTGGTTTTCATGGGAATGGGTGAACCGTTAGCCAATTACGACAACCTCCGCCGCGCCCTTGACATTCTGATTGATGATCACGGTCTGGATTTTTCGCAGCGACGAATCACGGTATCAACCTGCGGCCTGGTGCCCGGAATAGAACAATTGGGAGCAGAGACCAAGGTTAATCTCGCCATTTCACTGCATGCCGCCAATAACGAAACCCGCAGCCGCCTGCTGCCCATTAACCAGACCTATGACATAGCTGCGCTCTTAGAGGCCTGCCGCGCTTATCCCCTCCCCAAAAGACGGCGTATAATGATTGAATATGTGCTGTTAGCTGGCATCAACGACAGCCCAGGAGACGCTCGGCAGTTAGTCAGGATTCTCCACAAATTACGCTGCAAAATCAATCTATTACCCTGCAACGAGACCGATGACCTACCCTTCAGGCGCCCGGAGAAAGCGGTGGTGGAAAAATTTCAGCATATTCTGCAGGAGGCGGGATATACGGCAATCATCCGCGAGAGCCGGGGGGCGGAAATTTCCGCCGCCTGCGGGCAATTGGCCAATAAAAACAATAAAAGCATAAACGCTTAACAAACCACACTCTTGAGCTTATAACATCCAACATCCCGGACAATTAGGTTCGTACAGGGGGCTTCAGGGATGCCAGGTTATTTAAGAATATGTCTCTCTCGGTTTTTTTTATTTAACGACACAAAAAACCGCAAGGAGACAAAATAGGCGATTATGGCCAGGGGAAGAGCCAGCACCACGCCGCCGCTTAACATGACAATCACCGCATCCCAGCCCAAATTGGCAATACTATGTATGGCCTCTTTAAAACCACTATGGGCGGAGATAACGCTAAGCACCCCCGAAATCCTCTCCCAGGAGAGATCATATGGAGTTATCTTGCTGCCGATTAACCAGGCGAAATAATACTGGGGAAAATAGGTAAGAGGGTTGCATATGGCCATACTGGCCAGAAAAGCAGCTAATATATTAGCCCGGCAAAGGGGAGCAAAGATAAGCAGACTGATACTGTGCAGAGGCATGGTGGGGGTGGTACCCAGAAACGTACCGAGAGCCACCCCCCTGGCAATACTGCGCGGATCGCCCTTGAGACGAATAAAACGCAGATAATAAAAACGTAAAAGGCGTAAGGGATTAAATTTCATGTCCATAAAGATGAGCGGGAATATACATCAAGGTCATTATCTGAGGTTTCGCCGTTTTGGAGCCGATACCAACCAGCCAGGGCAATCATGGCGGCATTATCGGTACAGAATTCAGCCGGGGTGAGGAATAACTCCATTCCCTCCTGCCGTGAGCGTTTGCTTAATGCTTCCCGCAGACGTTGATTAGAGGCCACCCCACCAGCCGCAGTAAGATGTTTGATTCCCTGACGTTTGGCCGCCATAACGGTTTTCTCCACCAGCACCTCCACCACCGCCTCCTGAAATGAGGCGCAGATATCGGCAATGGGTATTGGCTTTTTCTTCATCCGGCATTGATTGACATAATTTACCACCGAGGTCTTGAGGCCGCTGAAGCTGAAATCCAGGCTGTCGGCCTCCAGCCAGGCGCGCGGGAATTTAATGGCCCTGCCATCGCCATCAGCGGCCCATTCAGCAACCACCGGGCCGCCAGGATAAGAAAGGCCGAGAAGCTTTGCCACCTTGTCAAAGGCTTCACCAGCCGCGTCATCCCGGGAACAACCCAGGAGACGGTAATCAAGGGGGCCGGAAACCTGAAAAATACTCGAATGCCCCCCGGAAGCCACCAGGGCGACAAAGGGATAATCCGGCTGCCGCTCACCGAGAAAAACTGCCGAAATATGACCACTTAGATGATCAACTCCGGTAAAGGGCAGCCCCCTGACTAAGGCCAGGGCCTTAACAAAAGACAGCCCCACGAGAAGCGAGCCGATAAGCCCCGGCCCCTGCGTAACCGCCAGGGCGTCAATATCGTCTATAGTCACCTCCGCCTGCCGCAAGGCCTCCCGCACCACGGGATAGATATTCAAGAGATGATGGCGGGAGGCCAGCTCCGGCACCACGCCGCCATATTCAGCATGAACAGCAATTTGAGAATTAATGACATTGGCTCTTAATAACCGGCCGTCTTCCAGTACTGCGGCAGCTGTTTCGTCACAGGAGCTTTCAACCCCGAGGATTAACATATATTTTCCGTTATTTATTATTACGTAGATAAATTTAATGGGATCATTAACTCCACAAAAGACTTAATTTATAGTCAAAAAAGGAGTAAAACAACTTAATTTTTTATTTTTATCATTTAAACCGCCATGAATACCGAACATAACACCCTTACCGACACCTTTAATCGCAGTATAAATTATTTGCGGGTCTCCATCACCGACCATTGCAATCTGCGCTGTCAATACTGCACCCCACGGGACGGTAAGACCGCACATGCCAATCTGCTGTCCTACGAGGAGATTCTACGGGTGGTGCATCTTGCGGTGGGGCTGGGTATAAAAAAGGTACGTCTCACCGGCGGTGAGCCCCTGGTGCGGCGGGGAGTAATGCCCTTCATCCAGCGTCTGGCCCAGGTGAACGGCCTGCGGGAAATACGCCTGACCACCAATGGTGTCCTGCTGGAGGATATGCTACATGATCTTCACGAGGCCGGACTTGAAAAGTTGAACATAAGCTTAGACAGCCTGCTCCCCCGCCGTTTTGAGGAAATCACAGGTTCCGCCTGCTTCCCCAGGGTATGGCGGGGGATTGAAAAAGCACTGGAGATGGGCTTTCCTGTAATTAAATTAAACGTGGTTGCCATGCGCGGAGTTAATGATGATGAATTCATTGATTTTGCCCGCCTGACCATTAAGCAGCCCCTTGATATTCGTTTTATCGAGTTTATGCCCGTTGGCCTGGCCGGGGCCGGACAACAGGCAAAATTCATCTCAGCGGCAGATATAATGGCAATTATTGCCCCCCTGGGCGAATTACAGCCAGTCAAGAGCCAACGCCTCCACGGCCCGGCCCGCATGTTTAAACTGCCGGGAGCGGCAGGCAGCCTGGGCTTTATCAGCCCCTTGAGTAATCATTTCTGCGATACCTGCAACCGCCTGCGGCTGACCTCACAGGGGCGTCTGCGCTCCTGTCTGCTCACCGACCGTGAGGAGGATCTCAAGGGGCCGTTGCGCAGCGGAGCTTCCGACGATGATATCCGCCGGTTACTTATTAAAACCATTATCAACAAACCAAAGGGGCATACCCTGACTCAGGGCCAGAAAACCGGTAACTGTCATGGAGAAATGTCACGGATTGGCGGTTGATTCCTTTATCCATAACAAATTACATGACAAAGACGAGTCCCGAACCATTCCAATATCCCCAAAATTCAGGAATTAAAAATGAGTAATCCCCCAAAACAATTCCCCGAAGGCATGATTCCGCTGGGCAAGAACAACTTTAATTTCCGTTGTCACCCGGAGGTGGCCTGTTTTAAAAAATGCTGCCGGCGCCTGGAACTCTTTATTTATCCCTTTGATGTCATAAAACTCAAAAATCATCTGCGCATCACCTCGGCAGAATTTCTAAATCTTTACGCCGGGTTGGTTGCCGGGCGCACAAATCCGCATTTCCCCTCGGTTGTCTTAAGGATTCGTAACAACGAAGAATATACCTGCCCGTTTCTGACCGAATCAGGATGTTCAGTCTATGAAGACCGCCCCTCGGCCTGCCGGACCTACCCCCTGGAACGAGCCGTTGACCGTGATACTTCATCCGGCCGCCCGGATGAATATTATTTTATGACCAACCATGACTATTGCCTGGGGCATGAAGAACCGCACGAAATGACAGTGGACACCTGGCTGCAGGATCAGAATATTCTCACTTACAATATGATGGATGACCTCTGGGCCGAGATGGATACCCTATTTTTAAGCAACCCATGGCAAGGCGAAGGGGAGGCCGGCCCTCTGCAGCGTCTGGCCTTCATGGCCTGCTATAATATTGACGACTTCCGTGACTATGCCCGTCTTAATAATATTTTTCGACAGTTTAAATTAAGCAAATCTCAGGTTCGAGCCTTAGATACCGACGACGAGGCTCTGCTTCGTTTCGCCTATAAATGGCTGCAGTTCACCCTTGCTCAGCGCCCCACTCTTACCCCTCGCCGCTGCAGATAGCCAACTACCTTTTTTGTAATTTGAATTACAAGCACAATATCACTTTTGTAATCAAGATCTGATAATATCACGAACAGGTAAAGTCAAATTTTATTTTTTTAATTAATTCATGGTAGTTAAATACTAAACATCAGTCCATGGCATGCAAGTTGCTGTAAACAGTTGTGTCCCTTCTCCATCCCGGCCCAGACAACAAAAGGACCGTCACAACCATACAGGAGCCATCATGAAAGTTAATAACTGCCTGATTATGCCGATGAAAGACGATTTAATCCCCTTAAACTATCGGGACATAAGCCGTTATATGCGCGATATAAGTCAATACCGCCTGTTAAGCAAAGAGGAAACCAGTAACCTGACCCGCCTAATCTACGAAGAGGGTGACAAAAAGGCCGGCCGCACCCTGGTCGTAAGTAATTTACGCCTCGTAGTTAAACTGGTGATGAACTTTCGGCGTTATTGGAAGGAGAATTTTCTTGATCTTATTCAGGAGGGTAATTTCGGTCTGGCCAAGGCGGTTGACAAATATGATCCCCATCGAGGGGTACAATTTTCCTCTTATGCCGCCTATTGGATTCGGGCCTATATCCTGAAATTCATCATGGATAATTGGCGGCTGGTAAAAATTGGCACCACTCAAGCCCAGCGCAAGCTCTTCTACAGCTTAAACAAGGAGAAAAAAAATCTTGAATCGCAGGGCATCAAGGCCGATAACGGCACCCTGGCCCGGCGCTTAAAGGTCAGAGAACAGGATATTCAGGAAATGGAGCAACGCCTGAGCAACCATGATCTCTCCTTAGAATCACCCATTGGTGATGAACACGGCCCGTCCCATAAAACCTTTCTGCAAAGTTCCTGCCCCGGAGTTGAAGAAGAAGTTGCAAAGCACGAGTATCTTGTCTGGTTCCTCCAACGTCTCGAGGCCCTGCGCCCGGAGCTCAGCGAACGGGAACAGGTAATCCTCTTTGAGCGCCTGCTCCAGGAAGAGCCGCGCACCCTGAGCAATATTGCCGACCAGTTTGCCATTTCAAGGGAACGCATCAGACAGATTGAGACGGCCCTTTTAAAGCGGCTTAAAACAATTATGCTGAATGAGGAAGACTTATAGCGTTTCAATAGCCAACTCTGCGCAACTGTCGTCCATCGGTAACAAAAAAGATACTGCCGACATCAGCAGTATTTAAAACCTGAGCCCCGGCCTGCCGATAGCGGCGCACAACTTCCGGGGCCGGGAATTTCCCCCGGCCACCATGACGCTCTGCCTGAATCACCGCATAGGCGGGCTTGACGGCCTCAACAAAGCCCATACTGCTTGAGGTTCGGCTGCCATGATGCGGAACCTTAAGCACGTCACTATGTAACTCATCCGCCCCTACGGACTGGATTAGATACTCTTCGGCCCGTCTCTCAATGTCACCGGTAAAAAGAAAGGCGCGCTTGCCAACCGTCAGTCTTAAAACCAGGCCCCGATTATTGCGCTGCTGATCGGAGTCAGCCCTGCTCTTCCCCCGCCCTTCCACAGCGGCAAGATTAAGCAGATTACGAAGCCGCACTGCCTTGTCACGATAAAGCACCCCGCCGCCCGCAGCAACCCGTACCTTAATTTTAAGTTCACGGGCCAGTTTAAGCAAATCATCAAAGCCCTTCTCGTCCACCACCATGGTATTAACCCAGAGAACCGGGGGCCGAAAACGCCGCAAGATAAAAGCCAGACCGTTATAATGATCGGCATGGGGATGGGTGATAATAACGGCATCCACCCGGCTTATATGGTTATGCCAGAGAAAGGGAGCAACAATATTTTCCCCAACGCCATAATCCTGGGCAGACCTGCGCTGACGTCGGCCGCTGTCAATAATAATGGTATGAGCGCCGGGCAGACGTAAGATACTGCACCCGCCATGCCCCACATCCAGGAAGCTCACCCTTATCTTACTGTCAGAAGACGGCTTAATCGGCAACAGAGCCATAAGCGCGATTATAATAACGCCCAGGAGCAATCCTCTGCCGCCCCTCTTAAACCATAAGCCCAAAAGTCCTAAGGCCGCATACCAGAGGATAATCTGGGCCAAATATGGCGTTGGAAGCCAGAGAGTAAACGGCAGAGCCGCCAAAAGGCTGGTGATCTTCAGGGCCGCTGTAATCCCCAGAGCGCCAATCTTAAATAACAGGGCAGCCAGAGGAACAAGGGGCAGGGTTAGACAGCCAAGAAGACCCCAGGCCAGAGCCCATAGGCATAACAGGGGCTCGACAATTAAGGTTGCCAGGGGGCTTATCAGGGCCAGGCGATGAAAATTAGCGATGATGATGGGCGCAGTACCCGCCATGGCGGCAAGGGAGATCAAAATGGAGAACAAGCTCCAGCGCCATAGCCAATTACGCCGCCACCATGGACTTGTGGCTGTGGGAACGGTAGCCAGCTGCCTCAGCGGCCCGGCAAAAACAGCGATGGCCGCCATGGCTGCAAAGGAGAGTTGAAAAGAAACAGCAAAGAGCAGAGCCGGTTTAAAGGCCAGAATTATCAGGGCGGCAATGGCGGTGTTATTGGCAATCGACCACTGTCTATCCATCAGGAGGGCCGCAACAAAGACCATGGTCATCAGCAGCGCCCTGACTGCCGGGGGGTGAAAACCAGCAATGAGGGCATAGATAGTAAGGGGAATTAACGAGATCAGGGCCGCCGCCTTCAGGGCCGGAATTCGCAGCAGGAGCCAGGTGCTGCGTTTCAGAAGCCAGAGGACAATAAAACCCACACCCAGGGCGAGAAGCCCCATATGTATTCCGGAAATAGCCAGCAGGTGCACTATACCGCAGGCCTTAAAATTCTCCATAACCCCGGGGCTTATCGCCGAGCGGTCACCTATGAGCAGAGCCCGATAAACACCGGCCTGCCGGGGTACCAGTTCATCGAGATGGCGGCCGATAATCATCCGCCAACGCTCTGGCAGATAACGCAGACGGCTGAGGAATCCTGCTTTGGAGAGACGATTAATCCTCGTTAAAAGCCGGGGTGAAGAGATCCAGCCCACAGCCCTTATCCCCTGACGACTCAGATAGGCCCGATAGTCAAAAGCCCCTGGGACAGTCGGCCCCTGTGGCGGACTCAAGCGGGCTCGTACCATAAAATAATCACCCGGCTCAAGCGCAGGAGGCGGCAGGCCGGGCATGGTAAGCCGCACCAGACCGGCGGCTCTCAGCCGCTCCCGGCCGCGGCGCATATCCCTGACCTTCATTATGAGTACGGTGTTCTCCCGGCCAATGGCCGGAGCTTGCTGGAGGATTCCGCTGACACTTACCTCCTGCCCGGCCACGGGAATGGCGTGAGACTGCTGTATTTTAAAATCAGGTGAAAGAGTGGCGTGAATACCGCCAATCATGAAGAAAAAGACAACCAGCAGGGCCTTGGTTATCAACAGCCCATGAGGCTGGGCAATAAGCCGGAAGGCCAGAAGAATCAAAACTATCCAGACCAGCACAACCGGGACAAAAGCAATTTTAGCCCACAGGATACCGGCTCCAAAGGCCAGAGTTATCGGAATAAGGGAGGTGATTATAGGCTGGTTTTTTTAATCGGTAAAGGGTTTTAATTTATCGCGGCGGCTGGAGTGACGCAGGCGGTTCAAGGCCTTTTTTTCGATCTGCCGAATACGTTCACGAGAGACATTAAAACGCTTGCCAATCTCTTCCAGGGTATATTCCGCATCCTCACCGATTCCAAAACGGAGACGGATAATCTTCTCTTCACGGGGGGTAAGAGTCATGAGGATACTCTTTACCCGGTCGGATAGTTCCCGATTCTGCACTGAATCATAGGGCGAGGCAGACTCCTTGTTTTCCAGAAAATCGCCCAGGGTACTGTCATCATCACCCACGGGAGTCTCTAAGGAAATGGGTTCTCTCGAGGCCTCAAGGATGGCCAGAATCTTATCCATTGGCAGACCGGTCTGCTCTGATATCTCAATGGGGGTAGGTTCCCGGCCCAGCTCTTTCAGCATGGAATAAAAGGCCTTGAAGAACTGGCTGCGCAGCTCAAGAAAATGCACCGGCAGCCGGATGGTTCTGGTCTTGTCGAGAATAGCCCTGGTAATTGCCTGCCTGATCCACCAAGAGGCGTAGGTACTGAATTTATTGCCTTTGGAATAATCAAAACGAAACACGGCCCGCATAAGCCCCAGATTACCCTCCTGAATAAGATCAGCAAGGCTCAACCCTTGGTGCATATAGCGTTTGGCGATACTGACCACTAAGCGAAGATTGGCCTTGATCATAGCATCCTTGGCCCATTCGATATTGCGGGCATAGGAGGAGATTTTCACCTTGGCCTCAAGG
This sequence comes from Deltaproteobacteria bacterium, assembly GCA_024274995.1. GTDB lineage: Bacteria > Desulfobacterota > Desulfobulbia > Desulfobulbales > VMSU01 > JAADIV01. The sequence goes on along the minus strand of JAJSAA010000156.1, from coordinate 726 downwards.
AGTGAGGGAATCTCCGTATATTTGCCGCTCACCGAATTGATGGTACGGATCATGAAATTCAGGTGCTGTTTCTTGGGCTTCAGGGTGGGATCACGCTTTTCCCAGAGGGCCAGGCGGTCAACAAGGATTTTAATCTCCGGCACCCCGGAGTCATTAACCCGAATAACATTAATTATGGCGTTAAAGCCGCGGCGGATAGCCTTGGAATATATCTCCTCTTCCTCAGGAGACAAAAGTTCAAACTGCCCCATTTCCCGCAGATATGTGGTAGTAGTTTCCTCGGGCTCATGAATGTCATATTGCGGAATCGCCTCAATAACCGCTACATCATCGCCATCCGCCTTCCCCTTATCCTTCCCGGTTTCAGGTAATGGCGGTGGAACATTAAGAACCACAATATTATTTTTTTCCAGAAAATCATAAATCTGGTCAATAAACTCAACACTTTTATGTTCTGGAATTAGATCATTGAGGATAGATATCGTAATATATCCCAGATCTTTATGGATGCTTAACAGCTTTTTATTAATCTCGGCAGGCACGAAAATATCTCTCCCGATTAGGAATGAATTAAGGTTGCGGACAGGGCTATCTTAACAAAATATGCGAAATACACGAAATTTCATATAGTAAGATCATAACAGATAAAAAGCAAGATATTTAAAGCCAGAAATAATGATTTGTAATAAATATATGGCCATAGTAGGGCATATGTCAAATAATAAC
>JAJSAA010000155.1 GCA_024274995.1 Deltaproteobacteria bacterium | reverse complement strand
GGAACTACAGGATATTCAACCAGGGAGGGTAAAAATGGCAGAAAATTTAGAAAATGTCGACACCGCTATTGAGGCATCAAAGAAGGTAGTAGTTTCCAGAGAAAAGGAGATAGGCGAATCCGCCGAACATCCCAAGGGCCCGGTGGGGCTTGATATTGGTACCAGCCATATTGTCATGGCCCAGAATAAGGGTAAACAGGTCAACACCGTTAAACAGCTTAACGCCTTTTTCACCATCCCCTATTCCAAGTTCACCAAAAAGATTCTGGTAGAAAACGATGTTTCCTTTTACGAGAAGAACAATCAATTCTACATCCTCGGTTATTCGGCCGAGAATTTTGCCAAGATGTTTAACGCCAATACCCGCCGCACCATGGAGCAGGGGCTGCTAAACGCCCATGAGGAGGAGGGTATCACGGTATTGAAATCCATTATCAACACCCTGATCAAAGACAGCCCCAGACGTAATGAGGTCATCTGCTTCAGCATCCCCGGCGCCCCGTTGAACGGCCCCGACTCGGTGGTCTATCATGAATCAATTATCAAGATGCACCTCACCAGCCTGGGCTACAAACCTTCCTCCATCAATGAAGGCCTGGCCACGGTTATGGCCGAGCTGGCCAATGACAACTTCACCGGCATCGGCATCAGCATGGGCGGCGGCATGTGTAATATCTGCCTCTCTTATCTGTCGGTGCCAATAATCACTTACAGCATCCAGAAAGGCGGCGACTATATCGACACCATGGTGGGTATCTCAGTGGGCGAAAAGGCCACCACCATCAAGTCCATGAAGGAAAAAGAGTTCAGCCTCTCATCGCCGCCCCGTGACCGGGTAGAAACCGCCCTGGAGATATACTATATTGAGCTGGTGCGTTCCCTGCTTAAGAGCCTGGAGACGACCCTGTTAAAGACCGATAAGATCCCGAAGATCAGCACCCCCGTGCCCATCGTGTTAAGCGGCGGCACCGTTCTACCGGCTGGTTTCAAAGAGTTATTCAAAAAGACCCTGCGGGAGGTAAACCTGCCCATTAACATATCCCAGGTCAAAATAGCCGATGACCCGCTTAATACCACGGCCAAGGGTGCCATGGTCATGGCTCTCTCGGAAGAGATTTAGACGCGCCATTTTATTATCAGCTTGGCGTTATGGGTTATTTTTTCTGCTACCCATAACGCCAAATCCCCGCCAGGCCATTAAGCAGGGCTGACTTCTCTATTCTCTATAACCCGCTGGCCAGCACCACCGCCGGTATCGTCTTCAGCAACAATTTAAGGTCAAGCAGCAACGACCAGTTGTCAATATATTCAAGATCCATCTTCATCCAGGTTTCAAATTCAATGTTGTTGCGCCCTGAAACCTGCCATATACATGTCAGGCCTGGTTTCAAAGACAAACGCCGGCGCTGCCAGGGTTTATATTCTTTTACCTCGGCGGGCAGCGGGGGGCGCGGGCCCACCAGGCTCATCTCGCCCTGGAGGATATTAATCAGCTGGGGCAGTTCATCAAGACTTGTCTGGCGGAGAATTTTACCAACTGCGGTCACTCTCGGGTCGTTTTTTAATTTAAATACCGGCCCGTCCATTTCATTGGCGGCGTAAATTTGCTCCCGCATACTCTCCGCCCCATCAACCATAGTTCTGAATTTCAGCAGATTAAATTTACGGCCGTTAAGTCCTGAGCCTGAAGTTTCCTATAAATCAAAAACGCTTTAGGGCTCAATTTCGAATGCAATTGGCATAGAAATTGAAATTCATTTTCTATGCCAAACTTCAGCGATTTACGAGGTAACTCGCTGAAGTTATTAATAAAAACAACAATATATCTCTTGAAAAAGCAGGGTCTCCTATGGTATTATTTCAATTGTCTAACTATTTGAAATAATACAAAAAGAGGAGATCCTGCAATGTTTATATTACGCGATTTACTCACCCCCCTGCAAGCTGAATTTTCGAATACTGCTCAGGGGCAGAAAAGAAAGGTCTGGTTTGCATACACGTTGCTGGCAGTGGTGGTACCATTTACATCATCAATCACCTCCAACCTGTTACGTGCCCTGCAAGCTCTGTTTGGTTTGGAACTACAGAGCCAGCGGTTTTATACGGTGTGTTTTCGGTAAGCCTGTCATGACATAACAATTACGGCCAAGTACACTCGTAATTCTTCATTCTACATTATACCAACGGAGGATTATCGATGGAACATTCGCCTGCACTTTTCCCCCCTACACTGGCAG
>JAJSAA010000154.1 GCA_024274995.1 Deltaproteobacteria bacterium | reverse complement strand
TGATAACCCGCCTGCATACACACCCGGATATAATTCATTGTCACGATGGTCATACCGCTCTGTTGCCGGTGATGGCCAGAGAGTTAGAGGGCTACCGCCATTATTTTCACCACACCGGCTTTTTGCTCACCATCCATAACGCCGGTCTGGGCTATCATCAGGAAGTAGCCGACCTGCCCTTTGCCCAGGCGATAACCGGGCTGCCTTCCCAGGTGATTAAGCGTGGTATTCTGCATGGCAGTTTTGATCCCCTGTTGAGCGCCGCTGATTACAGTCTCGTGAATACGGTCAGTGAAAACTACGCCCGTGAACTGCGCGAGACCGAGACCGACCGGCTCACCGGCTGGCTGGGCCATGAATTACTTAACCGGGGGGTAAAACTTATGGGCATTACCAACGGTATAGAACCGGAATCCTATAATTCCCGCACCAACTCCCCGTCCATCGCCGCCTTTACCCCTGGCAGTCATACCGCCGGCCTGATTCCCGGTAAGAGAAAATGTAAAGAGGAACTGATAAAGACCGTGGTTCAGCGCTCTATCCCTGATATGCGGCAAAGCGGGACATTAACGGTTAATTACGACCAGCCGCTCTTCACCTTTGTCGGCCGTTTTTCAGCTCAAAAGGGGATCGATAAATTGCTGGAAGCCCTAAAAAAACTATTGCCTATTGACCCTGATTTTCAGATACTTATCTTAGGCAGCGGGCAACAAGCAGTGGAGGAGGCCCTACGAACTCTGGCCAGGGCCAACAGGGGGCGGGTATGCGTACTCATGGGTTATAACCCCTTAACCGCCCGGCGCATTTTCGCGGCGGGTGACTTTTTTCTCATCCCCTCGCAATATGAGCCTTGCGGTTTGACTGACTATCAGGCCCAGCTTTTTGGCAATCTGCCCATTGTCCACGCGGTGGGCGGCCTGGTTAAGGTGATTGACGGTGAGACTGGTTTTTCCTATCCCGGTTCCAGGTCTGCCGCTCTGCCGGATGCCATGCGGCGGGCCATGAACGTTTATCGCCATGAGCCAAAGCTCATTGCCCATATGCAAAAGCGGGCTCTTGAGGTTATTAAAGAGCGTTATACCTGGGACAGGGTTGTGGAACGTTATATGGCCCTCTATAAACAACAGGAAAATAAACAAATAAAAGGAGATTAATCATGACCATCAGAATCGGCATTAACGGCTTTGGACGGATTGGCAGGAATGTTTTTCGGGCTCTTGATAAGGATCCCGCCTTTAAGGATATTGAGGTGGTAGCCCTTAACGACCTGACCAATAATGAGACCTCGGCCCATCTCCTGAAATATGATTCCATTATGGGGGTTTATGAGCGGCAAGTGGCGGCAACGGAAAAGGGCATTACTGTTGACGGTCGCCAGATTGATATATTCAATCACCGTAATCCGGCCGATATTCCCTGGGGTGATATCGGGGTGGATTATGTGGTGGAGTCCACCGGCTTTTTCACCAACGATGAAACCGCCGGAGCCCATCTTGAGGCCGGAGCCAAAAAGGTGGTTATCTCCGCCCCGGCCAAGGGTAAGGTCAAGACCATTGTCATGGGGGTTAATGAGGATGAATATGACCCCCTGGAGCATAATATTGTCTCCAACGCCTCCTGCACTACGAATTGTCTGGCTCCGGTGGCTAATGTGATCCTGGAAAAATTTGGCATCAAGAAGGGCCTGATGACAACCATTCACGCCTATACCAACGATCAACGTATTCTGGATTTTCCTCACAGCGATCTGCGCCGGGCCAGGGCTGCCGCCCTGTCCATGATTCCCACCAAGACCGGGGCGGCGGCGGCTGTTTCCCTGGTGCTACCGGAGTTAAAGGGTAAATTTGATGGTCTGGCGGTGCGGGTACCTACCCCCAATGTCTCTCTCGTGGATGTGGTTGTGGAAGTGGAGCGTGAAGTAACGGTTTCCGAAGTCAACGAGGCCTTAAAGGCGGCCTCAAACCGCTTTCTGGGTTATTCAGAGGAGCCGCTGGTCTCCATAGATTATCAGGGTAATCCTCATTCATCCACCGTGGATGCCTTATCAACCAAGGCGATTGGTAAAATGGTGAAAATTCTCGCCTGGTATGATAATGAGTGGGGTTATTCCAACCGTCTGATTGATCTGGTTCTGCTCATGGAGGCCCATAAGCCAGTTTGATTGTAAGAGCTCCTGATCGTACCGCTACATTTCGAGATGATAACAATTCAGCGGGGGCTGCAAATTACCCTCAACTCGTAGCTGTAACTGCTCAGGTAAGCGCAGACTCCGAGATGGGGTACAGCTGAATAGTTACCACTTTTTCAGCTGAAAATCACATTCGGCTGCCCCGCGTAACTCATAGCCAATTTTTTTTATATACATGCAAGACAATAGTTTTTGCCTTTTTCCCGGTCGTAATAAAGAAATACAATGTCCAGTTCCAAACCCATAAAATCAGATGCCTTATAGGCCAATCTCCAGGAAACCGCCGTCGATAAAGTACTTATTGATCCTTCCTATGATGTCCTGTTGGAGATTGTCCGGGACTATCGGGGTATATCGAGGAACCTTTATGAACTGCTGGTGGAGATCAATCACCCCTTCCGTAACTGGAGCCTGATCCTGCCCCGTTTACGGGCTTATATTCTTAAACATAACCGCCATTATATAGTTCACCCCCAAGGGCCGCTGGCCATGCGCCGCTTTGTAGACATCTTCCTTGAGGCGGTGAGCGGCGCCCAGGCCATGGCCGGAGCCAAAGGCCTGGGGCCGCCGGTGTCGGCCGGGCATGGTCAGTCTTCGCCCAAGAACGCCGCGGCCATTATCAGCCAGGCCATGGAATCAATGCTGGCCTATCTGGAAAAACTGATCCGGGATCTCAACCCTGCCGCTCTCCCGGATTATCAAGATTCCTTTGACCATTGTTTTGCCAAATTGTCTCAACTTAATGATGATATTCTTACCCACCTCGTGCAGGGCTATCATCCCATCAAAAATATCGCCGCCGCCTTTCTTAAGGCCGGGGCCATCTGCCAGGATTTTGATCTTACCTCCTTTACCCGGCTTTACAAACGTCTGGAAATTATTGATTATAATTGCTGGCTGAACGAGGAAGACCCCCTGCCCTGGTTCATTGAGGCCTGTGGACACGAGCAGGATGATTGGAAGGTGGATGAACTCTTTGCCCCCATTTCCCATCGGAGTATTGCCGCTCACCTTGCCGCCCTGACGAGGGATGAGGAGACGGACAGCCGGAAGGAATTGGCCCGTATCCTCGAGCTGCCCGGTCATATAGACATTGTCCGGCTCTATAAGGATATTCCCCGCCAATTGCTGACGGTGCCGTTTCCCAACGCCTCTTATCCCGGCAACCATGATTTTTCGGCTCGGGCCGGCAGCGGCTCCTACATAGAGACAGAAAAGGATCGTTTTGCCGAGAACCGCAAGCTTCTCTTTCTCTTCCGGATTATGGATATCCCCAGCCTCTTTTTAATTCACGAGGAGACCCTGCGGGAGATCAACCGCAGCCTGGTGCATCTCATCCAGCAGCAGTCCTTTGAGGAGATCGAACAATTCCTCCTTACCACCTTTCAACTCTTAAAGGCCAACGTTAAAAAATTCCCCCATACCTCGCTGCAATGTATTCAGATTCTGGGGACAGAGGTCTTTAAACGGGAGAGCGGCCGGTTGGTGGAGAGTTTTCTCTGGGAGGTGGTGCGCTTTGGCTTTCAATACGCCAATGTGACCGGGGTGGATGAGGACTGGCAGCCCATCTCCAACCCAGCTCATCTGATTAATATCCGGGTCTGGCTCAGTCTTATCATGCGGGAGCCCAAATGGTGTTCCACCCTCTTTTCCGCCCTGATTATCAATCTGCATCTCTCCGGCACCTGTATTAAGGATACCGATCTTTTTCAACGGGATATTACCAACCTGCTTAACCATCCCATTGAGCCCCTCTATAATCTGGCTAAGCAATTCGCCAAATTACTGCCGGTTTTCTTTAATGATATCGGAGCAGAGGGCGAATTGCGGGAGGTGTCAACCGAGCTGGACGAGATTCATCGCCGCCATGATCTGCTGATTCATTTTCTGCGTAAACAGAGTCATGTGGAATCCAGTAACCTCATTGTCGCCTTTATTGAGGCTATTTTTTCCTTCTGGCGTACCAAGGACAAGGAGCTGCTGGCCGATTTCCTGCCGCCGGAGGTCTTGCAGCAGGTCGATACTCACGGCCCCTTTATTGATGATCTGCATATTCTATTGAAGAGGGTCTTTGAAGTACCGGCCATTCAGGGGGTACAGGATCTCCTGAACTGGCCCCTGGCAGAACGAACGAGTTTTTTAAATCAGCAGGCTGATCTAAACCAGGTGGAACTGCGCCGTTTCACCCTGCTGGTGGAGATGTATTACCTGTTGTACGAAAAGTATAATCTGGGCCTCCAGGATATGCAGCAGCAGTTAGAGCTGGCGGCCAATGCCGGTTTCCCTGAACTCAGCGAATTGATTGAGGCCATAGAGGCCGGCGGCACCTTTGAATGCCTTGAGGCCCTGCTTGATCATCTTGAAAATCTCCAGAAGATTATTTTAAGCAAGGAAATTTTTGAGGCCAAAGAGGATATTTATTATAAACGGCATATCGCCGTTGATATCCCCTCGGTATACGGTCGTTATCGGGAACGTAAATTTGACGCTCTGGGCCTTACCTTCCGCTTAGAGAATATGGCCAACATCTATCTCGAAAAGATCCCCCAGACCGTCAATCTCTCCTTTATTACCGAGGCCACCTTTATCAGGATTATCAACTGCTTAAAGCTCTATATCCGGGCCCTGAAGATAGATGGCATTACCAGCCGTTATCTGGAGTCTTATCTGGCCCTGCTGGGCAACTCCCTGGAGCAGAAGCGTTTTTCCTATACCCAGTATCTCGATATCTTCCGGGGCCTGTCCGAGGGCGTTAAGGATATTATTTATGCCTTTTACACCAACGTCCATCAGAATAATCTATCCATCATTATTCCTCAGATCGGGGCTGATAATCTTATGCCCCGCTACCGCAGTCTCTGGCATGAAGACGATAAGAGCGGCAGTATCCACCGCCTAAGTGAATCATTTTTACGGGATATTATCTCCGGCACCTTTGGCCTGCAACACTTAGATAATTTTATTACCCGTATCTACCAGACCCTGGAGACTCAGAAAGAGCTGCTGGACGAAAACAATCTCGATCTCCTGATGACCTATAATCCTGAAAATGTCATCACCTTTCTCCATCAGCATAACCCGCACACCGATAATATTCTCATGTTGGGCAATAAGGGATATAACCTGAAGCTGCTGGCCACCGATGGTCAGCAGGTGCCGCCCGGTTTTGTGATTACCACCGAGATGTTTCGCTGCTGGCCGGTGATTAAGGACTTCTTTAAGGCCCGTGAGGAGTTCATGGCCCAGATCAGGCACGCCATGCGTGAGCTGGAGGAGATGACCGGCAAGGGCTACGGTGACCCTGACAACCCACTACTGGTCTCAGTACGGAGCGGGGCGGCCGTCTCCATGCCGGGGATGATGGCGACCCTGCATAATATTGGTCTTAACGAGGAGATTGCCGAGCACTTTGCCCAGGAAAGCGGCCTGGAGTATCTTGCCTGGGATAATTATCGGCGGTTTTTGCAATCCTGGGCCATGACCAGCGGGATTTCCCGTGAAACATTTCAGGCTTTAATGGATGAGGCCAAGAGCAAATATGATGTCCAGGTCAAGCGCCAATTCACCCCGGCCCAGATGAAGGAACTGGCCCTGAAATACCAGAAGACCATTCGCGGCATCGGTATTGGTATCCCCGATGATCCCTGGCTGCAGTTAATCGCCGCCCTGGAGATGGTACTTAATTCATGGAACACCTCTAAAACCCGTGACTACCGGGCTCTGATGGATGTCTCCGATTCCTGGGGCACGGCGGTTATCATCCAGTCCATGGTCTATGGTAATCTGGGCCAGGAGAGCGGCAGCGGCGTCCTCTTTACCGCCCATCCCTATCGTAAGGTACGGCGGGTGGCCCTCTGGGGTGACTACGCCCCCGGCGATCAGGGGGAAGATATTGTCTCCGGCCTGGTCACCGCCTATCCCGTCTCGGTGGAGCAGGCTGAAATTGACGGCCGTTCCAAGGAGTTTACCCTGGAACGGCGTTTTCCAAAGATATACCAGCGTCTGCGCAGTATTGCCAGGGAGCTGGTCTATGACAAGCATTGGAACCCCCAGGATATTGAATTCACCTTTGAAGGCCCGGAGGAGGATGACCTCTACCTTCTCCAGACCAGGGATATGATCACCATTAAGAAAAAGGAAAATTTCTCCGTCTTTGTTGACAATATAGAGACCAAGAAGGCGGTTCTCGGCAAGGGTATAGGGGTCAGCGGCAGTGCCCTGGCGGGCCGGGCCGTGTTTACAGTGGAAAACATACACCGTCTGCGGCGGGAAGATCCTCAAACCCCTCTAATTCTGGTGCGCCAGGATACGGTGCCGGAGGATATCAAGGAGGTATCCATGGTCGACGGCCTGATTACCGCCCGCGGCGGTCAGACCTCTCATGCCTCGGTGGTGGCTCTGCGGCTCGATAAAACCTGTGTAGTGGGCTGTAAGAATCTCAAGGTCTATGAAACCGAAGAACGCTGCGAGATCAGCGGGCATCTTATCCGTTTTGGCGACCCCATCTCCATTGACGGCCGCAAGGGGCTCTTTCTGCGCGGCCGCCATCCGGTTCAGAAGGAAGTACATATCCTGCCGATTTGATTTATGCCCCTTCTCCTCTATTCATATATAAGCGCTGAGATTCTGGCCCCATTTTTTGCCAGTCTGCTGATTTTAAATGGAGTACTTTTTATTGGTCGTCTCATGCAGGTGGTGGATCTTATCTTCGCCATGAATATCGGCCTGACTGATTTTATCCGCCTCTGTGTTTATCTATCTCCCAAGCTCCTGCTCTTCTCCCTGCCCATGGCCAGTTCCATCGCGGTGATTATCGCCTTCACCCGTCTCACTAATGATAACGAGATTGTTGCCTTGAAGGCGGCCGGGGTCAGCCTGTACAAAATGATGCCGCCGGTGATCCTCTTTGCCGCCTGTACGGCCCTGATTACGGGTTATTCGGCCGTTCATTTTATCCCGGCCGGCTCCACGGCCATGAATAACCTGTTTATCAAACTGGCCACGGAGAAGATAAACAGCGGGGTGCGGGCCAGACGTTTCAGTGACAATACCGGCGCCCTGGTAATCTACGCCGAGGAGGTAACCCCCCGGACTCGAGCCTGGAAGGGGGTATATATCTCTGACCTGCGGGATAAGGCGCACCCGGTAACCATTATTGCCGCCCGTGGAACCTTAACGCCCCATCTGGATCGGATGTACATAAGTCTGAGCCTTGATAATGGCACCATGCACCGCACGGACGGCCGTCTGACCCAGACCATCAAATTTGCTCATTATAATATTAATCTGCCGGTGAAACCGCCTAAGCTCATTGCCGGGGTGGGGACATCACGTTCCAGCATGACCCAGGAAGCCTTGCTGAAAGCGGCGCATAACCCGGCAAAAACTCCAGCTCAGCGGGCCGAATTTTTGAGTGAATATCATAAACGCCTTGCGCTGGCTGGCGGCTGTTTTATCCTGACAATTCTCGGGATGCCTCTGGCCCTGCGCGGCCGCCCCGGCCGCCGTAACCTGGCTCTGCCTGTTGGTATTGGCTTTTTTCTGCTCTATTTTATATGTTTAAGCATAGCCGAGAGTCTGACCATGACTACCATTTTGCCGGTGGGGCTTATTATGTGGCTACCTAATATAATATTAGGGTTCATAACCATCATCATAACACGCTCCACCGCCGCTGAGGGCTGGCAAAAACATAAGTTGACTTAGCTGGCAAGGATGTTTAATGTTGCTTGCAAATTGTCCCCCGCCATTAGGGTGGTTGGATCTTCTGCGCGTTTTTGGCGAAAATCATTCTGTCCTGGATAGATTGGTTACGAGTTAATGGTACTTTGTAGCCCGCGCTGAACAATTACAAAGAATTAAAATATTTTTTTATTTAGGAGAATACGTGGATTTAAACGACTCACTAACCACAGGTATCAGCGATTTTTTTGATCTGGAAAATCAGGAAATCCCAGAGGAACTGCCTGTAATGGCGGTGCGGGATGTGGTGATATTTAACTACATGATTATCCCCCTCTTTGTTGGCCGTCCCGCCTCGGTAGCTGCGGTTAATGATGCCCTGGCCAAGGATAAACTGCTGCTTCTCGTGACCCAGAAAGACAGCACCCTGGATAAGCCGGGGCCTGATGATATTTATAAGGTGGGTATGGTCAGTATGATTATGCGGACTCTAAAACTACCCGACGGCCGGCTCAAGGTGCTGATTCAGGCCCTGAGCAAGGCCAGGATAGATGAACTGACCCAGACCGACCCCCATTTTTTGGCCAAGATCACCGTCCTTAATGATGAGGAAACTACCGAGGTGGATGTTGAGATAGAGGCTCAGATGCGCACGGTGCGGGAGCAGACGGAAAAGCTCCTCGCCTTGAAGGGCATCATGGCCTCCGAGCTGATGATGATCCTGAATAATATTGAGGAGCCCGGCCGCCTTGCTGATCTGGTTATCTCCAACCTGCGCCTGCGAACCAACGAGTCTCAGGAGGTTCTGGAGACCACTGATCCGATCGAGCGTTTACGCAAAGTGGCAGATTTCCTGCGTAAAGAACTGACGGTCTCAATCATGCAGGACAAGATTGAGTCCCAGGCCAAGGACGAGATGAGCAAGAGCCAGCGGGAATACTATCTCCGGGAGCAGATGCACGCCCTGAAGAAGGAGTTGGGTGATGTTGACGACCGCTCGGAAGAGCTTGATGAACTACATAAAAAAATCACCAGGATACGGATGCCCAAAGAGATCAAGAAGGAGGCCTTGAAGCAGTTAAAACGCTTTGAGATGATGCATCCAGATGCCTCTGAGGCCACCATTATCCGTACCTATCTCGATTGGATTATTGATGTTCCCTGGCAGTGCAGCACCAAGGATAAACTTGACCTGAAAGAGGCCCGTAAGGTGCTGGACCGCGATCATTATGGCCTTGATAAGGTTAAAGAACGGATCTTGGAATATCTTGCCGTCCGTAAACTAAATAAGAGTACCAAGGGGCCAATTCTGTGCTTTGTGGGGCCGCCAGGGGTGGGTAAAACCTCTCTCGGCCGCTCCATTGCCAGAGCCATGGGCCGTAAATTTTACCGGCTCTCTCTCGGCGGCATGCATGATGAGGCCGAGATTCGTGGTCATCGCCGCACCTATATCGGTGCCATGCCCGGCCGTATTATTCAAGGCCTGAAGACGGCGGGCTCCAATAATCCGGTATTTATGATGGACGAGATAGACAAGGTGGGGCAGGATTATCGGGGTGATCCATCCTCCGCCCTCCTTGAGGTGCTGGATCCGGAGCAGAATTTTTCCTTTTCCGATCATTACCTGAATCTGCCCTTTGATCTCTCTAAGGTCATGTTCATTGTCACCGCCAATATGGCTGATACCATCCCCGCTCCTCTCTACGACCGCATGGAGATTATCCGTCTCTCCGGTTATACTCAGGAGGAAAAGCTGATTATCGCCAAACGTTATCTCGTACCTCGTCAATTAAAGGACAACGGCCTCAAAAAGAAGCATATTGTCATTGATGATCAGGTTCTGGGGCTGATTATCAGTAGCTATACCATGGAGGCTGGTCTCCGAAATCTGGAGCGTGAGATTGGCAAGGTCTGCCGTAAGGTGGCTCGCAAGATAGCCGAGGGCGGCCGCGGCCCCTATAAGATATCTAAACGGACTTTGAGCAAATATCTCGGGCCGCAGAAATTTCTGCCCGAGGCCGAGCAGGACAAGATTGATCAGCCGGGCCTGGCCACCGGCCTGGCCTGGACTGAAACCGGCGGGGTTCTCCTATATATTGAGGTCTCGGTCTTGAAGGGTAAGGGCGGCCTCACCCTCACCGGCCAATTGGGCGATGTTATGAAGGAATCGGCCCAGGCTGCTTTAAGCTTTTGCCGGGCCCATGTCGGTAAGCTCA
>JAJSAA010000153.1 GCA_024274995.1 Deltaproteobacteria bacterium | reverse complement strand
TGGTGCCCTCGGCGTGTCTGCTCTCGATAAAACCCAGCATGAGTTCATTAACCCGCACCGTGGGGGCGGCCTGCCGGGCCCAGGTCTCGGTAAAAGAGGACACCGCCCGATTGGCGGCGGCATAGGCGTCATTAAAAATCAAACCAGCTGGCCCCGCCCGGCCAGTCAGCCCAGCAATGGAAGAGATATTAACCACCGCCCCCTGAGCGCTCTTTTTCAGAAGGGGCAGGGTTTCCTGAAAGACCAGCCACTTGGCCCGGAGGGTGGTAGCCATCTCCAGTTCCCATTGCCCCGAAGTATAAGAGCCATGAACTATGGGCATGCCGCCCCGCTCTATATTATTAATTAAAATATTTAGACAGCCATACTCTGATTTAATCCGAGCCGCCAGCTCCCGCACCTCCACCTCCTGCCGCAGATCAGCCCGCATGGTCAAATGATGCCCCTCAAGAGCCTCGAACCGGCGGACAAGTTCTCCGCAGTCATGGGGCCAGTCATAATAGGGGGCAATAATATTTACCCCTTCTCCAGCCAGGGTCAGAGCAATATCACGGCCTATCCCCCGGGCAGCGCCAAGCACCAGGGCACTTTTACCAGCAAGATTAACCGCCTGCATCATTCAACCCGCATCAGCTATTTTCAAGACAAGTTTTAAACCGGGATGAATGAGATTATCCTTCAGATTATTCCAGCGCTTAATATTATCGGTCTGGGTGTTAAACTTACGGGCAATTGTCCACAAACTGTCACCACCCCGTACCTGATAATATATATTCCGCTGTTCTGCCACCGAGCCGCCGGGGTAAATAAGCAGCGTTCGACCGGCCCGAATCTGATTGACACTATGCAGACCGTTCCAGGCCGCAATCCGTTGCGGAGTTACATGATAGCGCCGGGCGATTTTAGCCAGAGTTTCGCCCCCTCTTATCAGATGTTTCAAGGGCTTACCATTCCCGCGCCCGGCCAGCCGCCATTTATATTCCCGTTTGGAAAGCAGGGCATAACGAGTCGTAGTTACGGGTATGCGCAGGTATCGGCCCAGCCGTAGTTTGGCTTTGCGCAGATTATTGGCCCGCAGCAAAGTCATTTTACTTATTTTATAAAAACGGCAGATACGGCCGATAGTGTCATGCCGTCTCACAATATGGGTTTTGTAACGTGTTTTGGTGGAGGCATAGACGCGCGGCAGGTTCCGGCGCAATTCAGCCGCCTTGCCGAGCGGCACCCGGATCTCATAACTGCCGGGAGCGGGCGGGCTGATACCGCGCCGCAGAAAACGGTTCAGCTGCCGCACGACCTTAAAGTTCACTCCACAAGCCAGGGCCACTGCCCTTAATGAGGTATAGGGCGGCACATAGGCTTCTTCAAATTGCAGGGGCTTATCATAAACTATACCCTTGAAACCATATTTAACCGGGTTCTTAGAGACAATAATCGCGGCAATCAGTTTGGGGACATAGCGTTTGGTTTCCGCCTTAAGATAACGATGACGGGCCAATTCCCAAAAATCGGTGCTGTGATAACGCCGGATGGCCCTCTGGATCTTACCCTCACCCGCGTTATAGGCCGCCACCGCCAGGGGCCAGGAATCAAACTGGCCGTAAAGCGCCTGTAAATAACGGATGGCCGCCTCGGTGGATTTTATGGGGTCACGACGTTCATCGACATAACTGTTGACCGTCAGGCCATAATTTATGGCCGTGCCGCGCATAAACTGCCACAGCCCTACTGCCCTGGCCCGGGAATAGGCGGTCAGGGTATAGCCACTTTCAATCATGGGCAGATAGGCAAGATCGGTGGGCATTCCAGCCTTCACCAGCTTCGCCTTGATCATGGTTAGGTAGCGGCCGGAACGTATAAGCCAGCGCCGGGAAGACGCCCGGTGCTGCTTCTGAAAATAATCAAGATAATAGCGCACCTGGGGATTGATGGTAACCGGAAAATCATAGAGGTTCTGCTCCTTCATGACCACTGGTTTAGCAATGGATTTATCATCCTCCACAGCCAGCTTCTCAATGGCCTTAACTTCCTGAGCTTCAGTCTGCTCCGGCTCGGGCGGGGATAATTCTTCCTGAATCTCGGCGGTTTGGCGGCTGACGCGATGATCATAGGCCACCACCACGGGCTTGGGCGATTTATTGCCTTGTTCATACTCCGTGGTGGACGGATTAGAAGTGGCCATCATGGGTTGCTGGACAGAGCAGGCGCATAATGGCAGAAGGACAATTATAAATAATGCCCTCAGGGGATATTTTTTTATAGACATATAATTTTTCCGGGATTTTAACAGACTGATAAGCCCCGAACCGCATCTGCCTTTTGTCGACGCTATGTCAACCAACAGGAATTTTTATCAACCGGGGAGTCAGGTGCTGGAGGATCCTGTAAACAGGAGACTATTTTTTTCTCTTAATAAAATTTTTACATGACAATTACCATAAACGCAATTAAAAAGGTGGCAAGCTCCGAAATGTTTGCCTTTTTAACTCAACAAAGAATAAGTGGGTAACTTTTATTTTTCCATGTTGAAAAAACTCTTTACAGCCTTTTTGATTATTGCCGCTCTCACCGGTATCGGTGCCGGGATATCCCTTTACTGGCTCATCGTTGTCCATCCCGGTAAGGCCATAACAGCCGCCAATCTCCGGAAGGTGCTGGCCATCGAATCACCGGTGTTCTATAACGATGAAGAGCACAAGGTGGGCGTTTTCTTTCATGCCGATCACCGCCAATACCTCACCTATTCCCAGATTCCCTTAAGTTTTGTTAAAGCCATTGTCGCGGCTGAGGATCATAACTTTTTTTACCACCACGGAGTAGATTACCCTGGTATCCTCCGTGCCCTGATCGCAGATATAAGGGCCGGCCATATTGTCCAGGGCGGCAGTACCCTGACCCAGCAGGCCGCCAAAAATCTTTTTAAACGCCATGGCCGTTCCATAACCGGCAAACTGAAAGAACTGCTGTACGCCTGGCGGCTTGAATATCATTATTCCAAGGCCAAGATCCTGGAATTCTACGCCAATCAATTTTACGTCAGTGGTAATGGCCGGGGACTTGGGGTAGCCGCCAAATATTATTTTGACAAATTGCCCGCCGATCTCTCCCTTATCGAAAGCGCTTTTATTGCCGGTAGCGTCAAACGCCCCAACTATTACAACCCCTTTATCAAGCACAATCCCCAGACAGTGGCAGCGGCCCGCCGGCGGGCCAGAATCCGCACCGCTTACGTGCTGAAACAAATGTATAATATGCACGTCATAAGCCGCCGCCAATATCAGCGTAATATCGGCCGTGATATCCCCTTCAAACAGGGCAGAACATCATATACCTTTAACACGGTGATGGATATGGTCAAAGATGCCCTGACCGCACCGGAGGTGGAAGAGGCCCTGATCAATCAGGGGATTGACAATATATCAACCTCCGGCATAAAAATATTCACCACCGTCAACCGCGGCCTGGAGAATTTTTCTCTCGATGCCCTGCGCCGGGAATTATCACGCCTGTCCGTGCGTCTGCGCGGTTATGATGCCGGCAAACTGCGTAAAAAATACACCTTGCTAACCAAAAAGCAAAGGCAGATTAAATTCCGTCCCGGTGCCTTTCTCTTCGGCACAATCAGTGCCACTGACCGCCATAACAGCACCCTTAAAATTGACTTCCCCCGCCGTGGACAAGCGGACAGACACGGCCTAATTGACCGGCAGGGCCTGATGCCGTTAGTCACAAACCTCACGAAATTCAACCACCAGCGCTGGTCAACGGCCGACAAAAAGGAGGC
>JAJSAA010000152.1 GCA_024274995.1 Deltaproteobacteria bacterium | reverse complement strand
GAAAGCCTAAAAGATATTAAACCATTTGAGGAGTTTACCAAGGGGGTTTTGTTAGATACCTATCATCCTGAACTGGCTGGCGGTACCGGAGAAAAGTTTGACTGGCAGCTCCTGGCGGATCATTTAATCTCCCAGCCCTTTATTCTGGCTGGTGGCCTTAATGCCGGTAATGTGGAAGAGGCGGTTAGAGTAGCCCGGCCCTGGGCCGTAGATGTTAACTCTGGGGTGGAAAGTTTAGCTGGTCATAAAGACATCGCCCTGGTCGCGGAGGTGATGGCGGCAGTTAGAAGGGCGGACAGCTCGGAAATGTAAAAGAATTGAGTGAGCGGGGAGAGAGTCTCGCCCACTCAATAAGAGAGAGATATTAAAATGATACAACATATTTTCTTTCTACCAATATGGCAAATTGTCGCATAGTAGCCGCTGGCTACCTTATATAAATCATCAGGCGCTCGCCTGTATTTTCGATGAAGTATACTTCGTAATTCGACATTCGACATTCAAAACACAGTAAGTATTAAGACGTACAGCTGCCCGTAGAAAAGAAAGCCTTCCTGTCTGCCACTTTTTTATATTTCCCATCATCTGCTCTTTATCCCGCCTCGTCTATTTTCGGTATTAACCTGTTATTTGTTGGAAAAACGCTGGGTTGAAAAATATATATGTTGACTTTATAACTTTTTTGTCCATAAAATCAGGTTTATCCATTGTGTATTCCTTCTTAAAATACAAGAAGATATGCTAACTATTCAAAATTGAGGCCGCAGCGCTCGGATTTCTCCGGTCGGAGGGTGGCGAGAGCGTAAGCAAGAGGGGTATAAAATCATAATGGAAAAAACCATTCAGGAATTACGTCGGATAATTTCCTTTAAAGACACGACCCAGGCTGGGGATATAGTCCTGAACGCTATTGCTGAGCCCAAATCCGTTTTTTACGCTCTAATTACGGATATCAGTCCTGATCAGGCTAAACGTGACTGGTGGCAGTTGACCATGCACATCCTGGGGCTACCGCCCCAGAAGGTAACCTGGGCTCTGCGTGAGCCTCAATTCAGCGGCCGGGAAGTTTTCACCATGAACGGTATAGAACATTTTATGCAGGCGGTTGACTTTGGGCCGGTTGGCGCGCCGCCCGTTTCTAAGCTGCCTGTGCGTCGGAAAGCGGTTTTGCGGGTGGTGAAGTGAGGCATGGTCTCTGAACGTCAGCTGATAGATTATATTAAACGGGCCGCAGGTAAGACCCCGGCGCTGGTACAGGGGATTGGCGATGATTGTGCCGTCTTTGGCGCTCGGGCGGGCTGTAAGCAACTGGTAAGCGTTGATACCCTGGTGGAGGGGATACACTTTGATCTTGCCTGGCATGGCCCGCGGGAACTCGGCCATAAGGCGGCGGCGGTAAATATAAGTGATATCGCCGCAATGGGCGGTAAACCTTGTTTTGTCCTGCTTTCCATGGCGCTGCCGGCCCGCTTGGATTTTGCCTGGTTCACCGCCTTTACCGAGGGCTTTACGGCTGAGTTAAGGGAGTACGAAATCGTGCTTATCGGCGGTGATACCGTAGCCTCTCCGGCTGGTTTGTCGTTGTCAATCTCTATTATTGGCGAGGCTGAGGAGGGCCGGATTTTATACCGCTCCGGGGCCGGGGTTGATGATGTGATTATGGTCAGCGGCCCTTTGGGTGATGCCGCTCTGGGCTTAAACCTCTGCCGTCAGGGCCGTAAAGATCTGCTGGCCTCCTGGCCGCAGCTAACAGCGGCTCATCTCACTCCGCGGCCGGAGGTCGCTCTGGGGCGTTATCTTGCCGCCAGTGGCAAGGTAACGGCCATGCTTGACATGTCCGACGGTTTGTCTACGGATTTGGCTCATATGTGCGAGGCCAGCGGTCTCGGAGCGCGTCTTGATGCCGATTTAATCCCGGTCTCTACTCCGGCCAGACAGGCGGCTTTGGCTCTTGAGATAGATGCCCTGGATGCGGCCCTTAGCGGCGGTGAGGATTATAATCTCCTCTTTACCTGCCCGGCGGCCGTTGAAGAGGACTTGAGGCAGGAGGTAAGGACTGTTCTTAAACGGCAGATATTCAGGATAGGGAAGATGGTACCCGGACGTGGGGTTCTGCTTTGCGGTCGGGATGGGGAGCGGGATGTTTCGTTTCAGGGCTATGAACACTTAACCGAGTGAACTATGTCAGGACTTGCTGAAAATATAAATGTTGAACTCATCCCCACTCTGCCGGCTGTGGCCGTTGAGGCCATTCGCCTGTTAGAGGGTGATCCGTCTAATTTTGAATCGGTGGCAGATCTGCTGCGTAACGATCAGGTGTTGTCCGGCCGCATTCTGCGCTATGCCAATGCCGCCTTTGTCGGGGCCCGCCAGAAGATTACCTCCATTCCCCGGGCTATTTCTCTTTTGGGCTTTAATACCGTCCGCGGCTTGATACTCTCGGTTTCGGTCTTTGATTGCTTTTCTGATGCTGCCCAGGAGCGGCTTGAAGGTCTTATTAATTTCTGGCTCCACGCCATCGGGGTGGCGGCCGCCTCTGAACTGCTGGCTGAGAAATTGGGATTTGCCAATGTTGATGAGGCCTATCTCGCTGGTCTGGTACATGATATTGGTAAACTGATCTGTTATCAGCAGATGCCGGAAGAGTTTAGTGAGGTCTGTCTCGAGCTGGAAAAGCAGGGCGGATATTCCACCGACGCCCCTCTGGCTCTTGATGTTGAGCGGCGCAAGATGGGGCTGGATCATACCGATGTCGGTCGTATTGCCGCTGAGCAGTGGATGTTTCCCGCGTCTTTAGTCAAGGCCCTGGCCTCTCATCACCAGCCCGTAGCCGAGGCCGTCAGGCCGGAGAAGGAAAACCTCTATCAGTTGGTCCGTTTTGCCGATGTGATTTGTGTCTGTCACAATATCGGCTCTAGTTATTTTTTCTCCACCGGGGCCTATGATCATCAACATTATCATTTCGCCCTGGAAAACTTTATGCTCCTGAACGGCATAGAGGGCGGGGAGGTTGATGATTTGGTGGCGGAGGTTGTGAAACGAATCGAAAAAATGGCCGTGGTTATGGGTTTCCATGATTCGGAGACCTACCAGCGTCTGCTATCTTCTGCCAATGTCAGCCTGGGGGCGATGAGTATTGATCTGGGCCAGCAGAATAATGAGTTGCTGGCGGCCAACCGGGTTTTAGACGCAGCCTGCGGCCTGGGACGAAGCCTGAAACCGGGGCTGACCATTGCTGAGGCCCTGCGGGAGATACTACTCGCGGCCCAGGAGGCCTTTGGAGTTGAGCGTTGTCTATGTCTGGCTTTAGATGATGGGGAGGCTCATTTTCGTGGTCAGATATACAGCGGTGGCGAGTTCACTGAGTTTTCAGTACCGCATCAGGGAAACCCGGTGGTCAAGCCCGCGGCCGATCTGGAGACGGAGGCCCTGCAGCAGTTAAGGCGGGCAAGTATGGAATTTGAGCAGGGTACGATTATGGAAACCGGGGTCGCCGAGATTATTGCCGGCTCGGAGTTCATGGCCGGTTTTTTTCTCGGTGATCAGAAGTCTCATGGTCGGGTAGAGCGCATAATTGGTGAGTTATTAGTGGATTTTAAGGATGCTTCGCCGCCGGTGGCTGATCTGGCTGTGATGCGGCGTAATTTTGAATTATTGTCCACGGCCGCCGCCAATGGTATTGACCGTATCCTCATGGAAAAGGATCTGAGCCGGCAGACCATGGCAATGGCGGCCGAGGCCCGTAAGCTGGAGGAGCATCAGCGTCAGCTCTTTAATACTCACCGCCTGGCCACTGTGGGGCGGCTGGCGGCTGGTGCCGCCCATGAAATTAATAATCCCCTGACGATTATCTCCTTGAATTTACAGATTATGGAGCGTTTGCTGATTCAGCAGCCTGATGATGAACTGCACCGTCGTCTGGAGGTTATTGCCGATCAGGAACGGCGGATCTCCAAAATTATTGGTGATCTCATGGGCTTTGCCCGCCCCAATGAGCCTAAATTCACCTCGGCTCAGGTTCGGGAGTGTATGGATCTGGTTCTCGGTGTTCTTGGTGACCGGGTCTCCATCTCTAAAATTGAGATCGTTAATAATATCCCGGCGGATTTACCCCCTGTTTTTGTCGATGCCATGCAGATT
>JAJSAA010000151.1 GCA_024274995.1 Deltaproteobacteria bacterium | reverse complement strand
GGACAGTCAGGCTTGCTGGAGGTCTGTACGCAATGGTGAGTTCTCCAGGTATGCATTCCCACGCAGGAGCGTGGGAACGAGAAGAGAGAAAAGAATCTGACTCCAGCCTGCAAAGATCCCTCTCCCGCGTGGGAACTCCCTCGTTCCCACGCTCCCGCGTGGGAACGCATACGGAAGCAAATGATGCCGGCTGATATAAATAGTTATATTAAAAGAAGCAATATGTATGCCGAGAATTGTTAAGAGATATCTTTGTTTGAATGGATATTAAGATCAGATAGTTAGCTGTAATGTAACAGCGCCTGTAATTTTATTCGTCCGGGTATTAAATTACTTGATTTCCGGAAAAGATGCCCGCGATTCCGGAAAAGTATGGTTGGCCAGCTCACTTTTCCGGTGCAATACTGTTGAAAATAATAACTGGGAGTCTAAGCTCCAAATTAACTTTGGCAGTAATTATGGCTGGAAGAGGATCACAGGGTGCTTGATTTACGGTAGAGTCCGATTTCCTGGGAGATCTGGGCCGCCAGTTCTTCAATGGACTTATCGGCGGTATTGATGCTGGGGAGATTGTATTTCATGAAAATCTGCTGGGCCTGTTGCAGTTCCTGGCGGCAGCAGGCCCGGCTGGCGTATTTGCTGTCCGGATAACGCTTCTGGCGCATGCTTTGCAGGAGCTCCGGGCTGGTGGTGAGACCAACCACATGTTTACGGTTGCGGCGGATGGCGTCGGGCAGGGTGTAGCTATCCAGGTCGGAACTGGTGAGGGGGTAATTGGCGGATTTAAGGCCCATCTGGGTGGAGAGATAGACGCTTACCGGGGTCTTGCCGGCCCGGGAGACCCCTAACAGGATGACTTCAGCCTCGTCATACTCGTCTAACTTGGTGCCGTCATCATGGCTCAGGCAATAATTGATGGCCTCGGCCCGGCGGGCCATGCTGACATTATCGGTCTGGCGGGCGAAACCGGGCATCATGATGGCCTTGGCTTCGAGACAGTTCTCCAGGCGGTTTAAAAACACCTCGCAGACATCGAAAAGTTCTACCTGGGGATGATCGAATATCTGGCGGATTTTGGGGTTGACCAGGGTGCTGAAAATCAGCGGCCGCCGGCCGCCGGATTGCTTCAGGATGTAATTCAGGGTGCTGCGGGCCGCAGCCGTGGTGTTGATAAAGGGAAATTTTTCTTCAAGAAAGTTCACTTCCGGAAACTGGCAGAGCAGGGCCTGGCCCAGGTTGATGGCCAGGATACCGGTGCTGTCTGAGATGTAATAAATGTCCTTGGATTTCCACATGGGGAAATTCTACAGCATCCAGCTCCGAAAGGCATCATGAAAATTATTACGTATGCCGCTTATTAAGGCTGGGGGGATCAAGCCGTTATCATGTCTGGCCGCCGCCTTGTTGATGGCCAGATCACCCACTGCCGGAACCAGGGGGGTCAGGCGGGGCAGGCGGTTCATTATCTCCCTGGCCCTGGCCATCATGGTCTGGCCGGGATCAGATCCGGCATGGCGGTTCTGCGAGGTTCTCTGCGCTGCCGGTCTGGCGGGCGGCTGACGGCTGTCTTGGCTATTGCCGATGTCTGCGGCCCGTTCGTCAAGATATCCCGCCAGTTGCTGCCATTGAGCTCGTAAAATATCAGAGAGTGAGGCTCCAAGCTGATCCTGGCCGGTTTCTGTTTTATGTCCGGCGAGCAGATTGCTGAAACCTGCCGCCTGGCCGGGTATGGGATGATAAGCCAGACGGGAGGCGGTGGTCGTCGTGCTGGTGAAGGAGGCCTCAACCTTGCTCAGGGAGCCCATATCGCCGAGATTCAGGGCTCCTGATACCGCCTTCTTCATATCACCCTTAAAAAAATCATCGGCAATAGAGCTTAGATCATCTAACAAGCGTCCAAGGTCGGCAAGTTCAGCGGGGTTCAGATCACCTTGAACCTGGATGCTCTGCCGCGAGATGGATAGTTTGGAGGTCAGCAGTTCCAGGCCGTTATTGTTCTCCCGCAGCCTCGTCCGGCGGCGGCTGGCCAGGCTGGTGTTGATGCTTATCTTATCCCCCTCATCGGTAGTAATATTTATTACGGCATTCTGTTTTTGAGCCAACAGGCGGCTATAATCTGAATCTCTTGAGTAGGCTGGCGGCGGCGGAGGTGGTTGGTAGGTATTTACGCGCATATTTTCTCCTTCTGGCATTTTATCGCTTTTCCTTATTCTGCTTTTCGGATAATCTGACCGTTAACTTGATTTTTTTTTTTTTGTAACTTAGAAGGTTGTCGGTGCAAAATTCATTGGTGAGAGTGAAATGAAAATTAATAATATAACGGATGCCGAGGAGTTTATAGATTCTTTAACGGATAAGCGGCCCGCCACCGCCAAAATGATGTTGGATAAGATGATTGAATCCCTTGAATTAGGGCAGATGTACTATGAACAGAATGATAATCAGAGGGGTATCTTGCGGCTGACTGCTTGTCTGCGGGTGTTACAAGATTCTCGTCATAGCCGGGTGTAGTTTGGCCATTGTAAGGTTCTAAATACTGGAGACTCAGGATAATGGCACCAGAATTTCAGGATATTGTCATAATTGACAGCCCAGCCTATGACAATCACGACACCGGTGGTGGTGAGCATCCCGAGACTCCGGAACGGGTGCGGGCCATTAGAGAGCGGCTGAATTCCGGGCCTCTTGCTGCTTGCCTCAAGTGGGTCGCGGCGCGGCCGGCGGCGAGGGAATGGCTCATTGCTATCCATGACGAGAGTTATCTCTTTCGCTTTGAGGAGGCGGTGCTGGCCGGGCAGACCTGGCTTGGTCATCGGGACAATCAGATATGTTGTGACTCCTTTGACTGCGCTGTTATGGCGGCAGGAGCGGGGCTGGCCGGGGTTGATCTGTTAGAGGATGGGAAAGAAAAGCTGGTATTCTGCCCGGTCAGACCGCCGGGCCATCATGCCGAACGGGCCATGGCCCTGGGCTTCTGCTTCCTGAATAATATTGCTATAGCCGCTGATTACTGGCGGCAGGTGTATGGCCGGAAGCGTATATTTATTCTGGACTTTGACGCCCATCACGGTAATGGTATCCAGGCCGCCTTTGAGACTTCATCCGCCATTTTTTATGCCAGTATTCATGAGCACCCCACCTACAGTTTTCCCGGCAGTGGTTATGCCGAGGAGCAGGGGTTGAACGGCGGCAAGGGCGCTAATCTGAACATCCCGCTGCCGCCGGGGGCCGGAGATGACATGGTTTTAGAGGCGATGCAGGGGAAAATAGGTCCGGCTCTGGAGAAGTTCCGCCCCGAGGCCTTAATTATTGCCGCCGGATTTGACGCCCACGGGCAGGATGATATGTCAGGGCTGGATTATTCCACTATTCTCTACAGCCGCCTTGGCGGTTGGATAAGGAAATGGGCCGGGCAATTCTGCGGCGGCCGGGTATTGAGTATTCTGGAAGGCGGCTATAATCCTCAGGCTCTGGCGCTGAGTGTTGAGTCCTATCTTGCTGGTCTGGCTTATAATAACGTTCAGCAGGACAATTGAGTCCTGAATTTTAAACCATGATGGAATGCGAAATAATAAAACGGTTAGGAGGGGCGAATGTATATTAAGAGATATATGACTGTGAACCCATGCGCTGCCGGGCCGGAAACCACGATTGCCAGGGCATCTGAACTTTTAACCGAGCATAATTGCCGCCATCTGCCGGTTGTGGATGAGGAATCCAGGCTGTTGGGAATGGTAACTGACCGGGATTTGCGTTCAGCCTGCCCTTCGGTTTTGGCGGTATCTCGCTTAAATCCGGAACAGCTCAAGGTGGCCGGGATGCCGCTCAGCCGGATTATGAGCCGGGATATTGTTTCTCTGACTCCGCTTTCCACTCTTGATGATGCCCTGCTGCTTCTTGATCATAAAAAGGTGGGGGCGCTGCCGGTATTAAGTGACAGTGGGAGATTAGAGGGGATATTCTCCACCCGTGATCTTCTGCAGGCCTATCGGCAGCTTTTCGGTCTGGGGGAAAGAGGCTCCGCTCTTATCAGTGTTCATGAGGATGGCCGGCCCCGGCCCCTGAGCCGTCTTGTCCGGGCTCTGGAGGAACATGATATTCATTTCAGCCGGATCAGCAGAAGGAGTAATGCCGTGGGCAGTTCCGCGGACGACAGCCGAGCCGGCGCTGTGATCTATGTCCGGGTCAACACCTTTAACCTGCACGCGGTACATCAGGCCTTGGCGGAGGCCGGTTTTACCATGGAAAACCAGGGCGCTTAGGTCATGCTCACGGCTTTATTCACCCCTGAAACCATTGCTGTTGTTGGAGCCTCGCGGCGGCCCGGTAAATTTGGTAATGTGATACTCCGTAATCTCAAAAAGGGCGGTTTCGCCGGCAAGATCGTACCGGTTAATCCCCATGCGGAAGAGATTATGGGTCTGCCCTGCCTCAGCAGTCTGCGGCAAGCCGAATATAAAATAGATCTGGCGGTAATTATTGTTTCTCAGCCTCAGGTCTTGCGGGCGGTGCATGATTCCATTGCTGCCGGAGCCCGGGCTCTGATTATAAATTCCACCGGTTTCAAGGAGGTTGATGTCAAGGGCGCGGATCTGGAAGAAAAAATTGCTGAGATCTGCACCCTGCGGCAGATAAGTCTTCTCGGGCCGAATTGCCTGGGCTTGATTAACACCGGGCATCGATTGAATATTCTCCATGGGGCGGCTATGCCCAAGGCGGGCGGTATCTCCATGATCTCCCAGTCCAGCGCCATCTGTGCCGCTTTTCTGGAGCGTATGGCGGCTGGTGATTTCGGGGTGGCCAAGGTGGTCAGTCTCGGCAACAAGGCCCAGTTGTCGGAGATAGATATGCTGCGGGCCCTGGGACGTGATGATGACAGCAAACTCATTGCCGCCTATCTGGAAAATATCAGTTCTGGCGATGATTTTGTTAAAGCGGCGGAAGAGGCTTCAAATCAAAAACCGGTTATTATTCTAAAATCGGCTGTAACACCGGCCGGGCGGCGGGCGGCGGCCGTACATAGCGGTGAGGTGATAAGCGAGGATACCGCCTATGGAGCGGCCTTTAAACGGGCCGGAATTATCCGGGCGGAAAGTTTCAGCGCCCTGCTGGATTATACCATGGCCTTTGCCATGCAGCCCCTGCCGGCGGGCCGCCGGGTGCTGGTAATTACCAATGCCGGCGGGCCGGGTATAATGGCCGTTGATTCTCTGGTT
>JAJSAA010000150.1 GCA_024274995.1 Deltaproteobacteria bacterium | reverse complement strand
TCAATACGTCAACGTCATGCTCTACAATTTCCGGATCTACAACCGCAGGAATTTCACCAATCGGCTTATTAGGTAACGCCATATCCTTTCCTCCTAAATTTATTTAGCGAGATTATTTATCAATAATTACTTAGCCATCTTATCGGCATCGGGAGCCTTCAGAGCGGTCTCATTGAACAACAGCTCGTTGCTGAGATCGGCACCAGTTGAGCCCTCATAGGCATTGGCAGAACCCTCAGCGGTAGTCCGAATCGGGAACTTAAAGCGTTTTACATTGCCATTACGGAACTTAACCGTCCACATAATGGAATCAGAACTCCGCATGGGATGTACCTGGCCGCCCAACGGTACAAAGTCGGAGTAACCGCGAACAGCGATGGCGCCCTGCGGACAAATCTTAACACATGAATAGCATTCCCAGCAGGCATCAGGCTCCTGATTATAGGCCAGCATCTTTTCTGCGTTGAGTACCATCAAGTCGTTCGGGCAGATGTACATACAGGCGGTTTTGTCACCACCCTTACAACCGTCACACTTTGAAGGATCTACATAACTTGGCATTTAAATACCTCCTCACATTGGATTGAATATTAGACGCCGCAAATACGACGCCAGTTCTTAAAAAACAACATGCCGGGCATTAATTTTAAATGGCGCGAACTAATTTACAAAAACGCCATTTCAGTTTAAGCGCCGGCCAATAACCAGAAAAAAGCACAAGCGTTTACCACTTCAACCCATTGTGGTTTATCATCTTGATTTATCGATAGAATCACACAATGGATATTTTATATGCTTATTAGAGAATGAGTGAGCGCTCATTTTCCAAAGCATTTTTTAAATTTTCCCCATCCAAAAGTCAAGTAAAAAATGTCTTTTCATCCGCATTCTTCGAAAAGATTTTTGACTAACTGCGCCCTAAGTTTAAAATATATTTGACAAGCAGGGATAGTGATGATTAGTGTGGGCGGTTAATAAACCTGTACGATTACATATACTTTTTGCTTTAATTCAAGTTAGACGCCAAAACAATCTAAGCCATATATTTGATTTAACAAGAATTATTTTTTTACCGGCCATAATGGCTACGGGCCGTGATACAGGCCCATTCGCCCCTTGTTGAGCTTGTTTATTGAGTATTTTAAACGGCTGCGGCCAAAAAAGTTAAGCAGCTCTCCCCCGTAATAAAAAAAGGAAGAAAAATGACCGAAGAAAAAATCTCCCATGCCAAGGAAAAAATCATGGGAATGGACAAAAACCCCAGCCACATCATGCCTCATAAATTGACGCTGGACAGCAAAATCAAGTTCAGATGTCATCCGGGCGTCTCCTGTTTCACCGCCTGCTGCGGCAATATTAATATAATTCTTACCCCCTTTGATATTCTTTGCCTGAGGAAAAGAATCGGCATTGACTCCGATGAATTTCTGCTGCGCTACACCAAGCCCATCTTTGTCCAGCAGACCGATATGCCCGGTGTCCAAATTCATCTTACCAAGGAAGGCCGCTGTCCCTTTGTCACCGAGGAAGGCTGTTTGGTGTATACTGACCGGCCGTCAGCCTGTCGTTATTATCCCGTGGGCATGGCTGATTTCCATGAAGGGGCCCAGGAAGATCAGGACAACGAAAAATTCTTTTTTCTGGTCAAAGAGGATTATTGCAAGGGCCACGAAGAGGACAAGGAGTGGACCGTCAGAGAGTGGCGGGCTGATCAGGGGTTAGATGAGCGGGATGCCTTGAATAAGGGCTGGATGGAACTGGTCATGCGCCGTAAGTCCTTTGGTTTGCAGGCCACTTTGAGTGAAGAGGCCCAGAAAATATTTTTCATGGCCAGCACCAATCTCGAAAAATTCCGTGATTTCATCTTTCACAGTTCATTCCTGAAAATTTACGATATTGATTCCCAGATCTTAGATGAAATAAAGACGGATGATATCGCCCTGCTTAAATTTTCTTATATTTATCTTGCCTCCTCACTCTTCGGCACCAATGAGCTGAAAATCAAAGAGGAGAAGATCAAAGAGCGGGTTGCCGATATAAGCAACAAACAGGAGAACGCCGAAAAGAATGCCGAAAAAGTTTACGAAGAGCTGAAACGGGAGAAAGAACTGCTCCAGAAACAGCTCGATGAGAAGAATAAAAAATAGCCCCCGGCAGAATCAGGGCCTATTTTTTTAATTAGGGGCCAGATTCACCGGCCCCTAATTCACCCGCCTCCTCCAGCATCCGTACCGCCCCCACCACCCCCAGAGGAATGGCGATGAACTGCAGAAAGGGGATGGCGAGGAGACAGAGCATGCCAAGCCCAAAGCCGCTCATCAGAGCGCTGTGACGGAATATCGCCCGCCGCTGATCGGCAAAGGTCATACCCCGGCGGGCAAAGACATAGCCGTTATATTCTATAATTAGAAACAGAGCTGTCCAGGCAATGGAGAGAACGGGATAAAGGGCGGTACCCAGCAGGGGCACAAGGTGAAGGAGGAGCAGGGCCAGCATGCCGAGCAGAAAAACAATCACCTTTTTAGTTTCGGCGGCCAATGTGCGTATAGTATCCTGCCAGAACCCCCTCCAGCTGAAAGGCCGTTCTTCCCCCCTGACGAGCAGCTTTTCGGTACGTTCAGAGAGCTGATCATTAAAGGGGGAGGCAATTAAGGCCCCCAATACCGAGAAGGTAAAAAAGATCAGCACCAGAACGACAAGAACCGCGGCGATAATAACAAAATAATTTAAGATCAGCCAGTACCAGGCGTCCCCCTGGGGCAGTCTGGACATGACCTGCTGCTGAAAAAAGTCAAACCCCCAGTAAATCACCCCGACGAAGGTTAAAACATTAATCAAAAAGGGCAGAATAACATACCTGTAAAGTACCCGGTGCCGACGGATAAATCCCAGGGAATTAAAGGGGTAGAAAAAGCCCCTTGAGAACCGGGCCAGGGGGTTGTGTTTAAGGCTCATTTTTTCGTTTTGCGTCATATTCGTTTTAGTTGAATTTATATCAGAGCGGCTTAATTCCTTATTCTAACCGCATTCTTCAGTGCAGGATTATAACGAATTACAACTCCGTGTCAATCCCCGTCTCCAGCGGCAAATGGCATTGACAACAATCTTGATTCAGGTTAAAAAGTTCGGATCAGGTATCTATTTTAGATTTAAAAAGGGAATCCCGTGCGAATCGGGAGCGGGCCCACCGCTGTAACTCCTGCCGTCCCCATAAGGGTCGGAAGCCGTTTTAACCTTGAGTGCCACTGATCCGATCAGGATTGGGAAGGCCGTTAAAAAGGCGGGAGAAGCCAGAAGACCTGCCTGAGAGTCATAGCCGTTTACTCCTGGAACGAATAAGCGGTCTCCTATCTTTGTGGATAAAACGGGCTGTCCTCAATCTTTTTTAGTTTTGAGGTTTTTTTATGCCCTCCTCGGCAACTATAAGACTCGCCCATAAAGTACACCGTCTTGGCGGTTTATTAACCGCGGCCTTTATCATTTTTTACTGCCTGAGCGGTATTATGCTCAACCACCGGCAGGCCTTCTCTTTTTTTTACCAGCGCCAAACAGAAAGCCGCCCCATTAAAACCGTCAACAATCAGGCCGTGCGGGACTTCATCGGCCACTACCAGAACATCATTCAGCGTCCCGACACCCCCAAGGTCATCCGTCTGCGGGACGGCGGCCGCCGCCTCGAATTTCTGTACGGCTTCCACGGCCAGACCACCTATATCATTAACCAGGGCACCGGCCTTATGGAGATTATCCACAAGAGACCGCAGCCCGGTCTTTCCTGGCTGGCCAATCTCCACAAGGCCTTTAAAACCAGCCGCACCTGGATATATTTAAGTGATTTTTTGAGTATCGTCCTCTGTCTTGCCACCCTC
>JAJSAA010000149.1 GCA_024274995.1 Deltaproteobacteria bacterium | reverse complement strand
ATGCAGGGCGGTTGATCCGGCCCCTCTCTGGGGTTGGCTCTGGATGAGCTGAAAGACGACGACGAAAGTTATGACCATTCTGATTTAACCTTTCTCGTGGCGCAGGAACTGATGCAGACCTGCGGTGCGATTAAGCTCGATTATCGGGATGCTGGTTATCAGTCTGGATTTTCTATTACCTCAACTAATCCTATCAGCAGTGGCGGGGGCAGCAGTTGTGGCTCATGCGGCTCTGGTGGTTGTAGCTGATACGAAAACGCAGGACGATTTATCTAAGCCCCTGAACCTTTTATGGTACAGGGGCTTTTTTTGTGTCATGCACGGAGAACCGGGGCATGACTTTCGCCGCCTTTCTGATAATTAGTCTGGGTAAATTAAGTCAGGCCCAGACTCCGGCCAGCTGGTGACCACATTTGCCGCAGCGCCCCTCTCCCGCAGTCAAGTTATTCTGCCTGATGTTGAAACCAAAGCGGCTGATCAGTTCAGTACCGCATTTCGGGCAGTAGGTGTTTTCCCCGCCCTGGCCGGGGATATTACCCTCATAGACATAGTGCAGACCTTCCTGCAGACCGATTTCCCGTGCCTTACGTAGGGTTGATGCCGGAGTCGGTTCTCGATCCAGCATCTTGTAAGTGGGATAAAAGGCGGTAACATGCCAGGGAATAGTGGGAGAAATAGATTTAATAAAGCGGGCAATATCCCTTAACTCGGTGCTGGAGTCATTCAAACCCGGAATAATAAGCGTGGTGATCTCTACCCAGACCCCAAGTTCATACATGAGCTGGACATTATCAAGCACCGGCTGTAGCCGGGCCTGGCAGATTTTTTTATAAAAATCATCTGTAAAGCTCTTGATGTCAATATTAATGCCATCAAGAAGCGGAGCCATATGGCGGGTGACTGCCGGACTCATGTACCCGTTGCTGACCAGAACGTTTTTTAGTTGCTGCTCGTGGGCCAGCTGCGAACAATCGGCGGCAAATTCATAAAAAATTGTCGGCTCCACATAGGTATAACAGACACTTGCACATCTGGTCTGGACAGCCTTCTCAACAACGGACTCGGCCGTATATTCATTACCGGCGATCTCCCCCTGATGGAGATGGGGATATTGGGAAATGTCGTAATTCTGACAGTGCAGACAATGAAAATTGCAGCCAACACTGGAGATGGAGAAGGCGCTACTGCCGGGTAGAAAATTGAACAGGGGCTTTTTTTCAATGGGATCGACGTTCTCGGCCACCAACCGGCCATAGACCAGGCTGTATAAAACTCCGGCTCTATTTTCCCGTACTCCGCAGATGCCCCGTTTCCCCTCTTTTATGTGGCAACGATGGTTGCATAGTTCACAGATAACCTCGTTCCCCTGGCCGACCTGGTAGAACATAGCCTCCCGCATCTGCTTCCCCCCATTTTCCCTTGAAATGACAGATTTCGCCGCTTACTTTTGTTTCTGATAGAGCCCTATTAACTGAGTATGGGCCAGGATATGCTTCTGCATGGCCTGCAACAAGGCGGTTTTGTCGGGTCGATTTAAATCCGGCAGTATGGTGTTCAGGGCGTAGAGCTTGAAAAAATAGCGGTGTCTGCCGATGGGCGGGCAGGGACCGCCGTAGCTGGTGCGCTTGAAGTCGTTGATCCCCTGCCGGGTACCAGCTGGTAAATCGGTTACAGCCTCGACAAGGCCGGAAGTGGCGGGAGGCAGATTGTAGAGCAGCCAGTGAACCCAGGTCATTTTGGGGGCGGCCGGGTCTGGAGCGTCGGGATCATCAACAATCAGGACAAAACTTTTGGTGCCCTCCGGTACTCCGGAAAAGGTCAGGGGCGGGGAGATATCATCTCCTTCACAGGTAAAGATGGTCGGAATATGCTGATTGGTATTAAAGGCTGGTGAAGTTATGGTAAGTGTCATTTTTCCTCCTTGTCCAAATGAATATTGGCTGCAGAATAACAGTAGACCACAGGCAAGCAGGATAAAAATACCTTTGCCCGCTATGACAATATGTGATGCACGTGTATCCATATCAGAGGACAATAAACACACTGTTCTTTATATGCAAAGGAATTTTGTTTTTTCGGCTTGATGGTGTTGTAAAAAGTCTGGTCTACTGCATTGTGGCGTTTCGGCAGACCTTCGGCATTGGTTGTGCTAATATAAAATTGACCGTGGGTAATAAGCCTTGAATGATCGTCGATGAAGGCAATCAGATATGTTTTTCGCCGCCGTTCACCGCCAATCTCGAGTTTAGGGCCGTGCATGACATCACTTTGCCACATGTCGTTTGGCGACTCTGCCTCAAACTTTCTTCTGTCCACGCCAGGAAACGGTTTTTGAGTCATGATCCCTTCCTGGTGAAAAAGACGGTACAAGGTTGTCTGTTTGAGCTCTATCTCCGCTGGCAGCAATTTCCTGGTCTTGACCTCCTTAATGAAATTTGGCACGGATAAGGTCGGCATCTCCTTTCGGAGTCGAATAAGGCTAAGGCAAGTATCTTTATCATACCGCCTGGCTGTGCCGTTATCGCACCGGCTTTGAGGATAAAGCGATTGTAGTCTCCGGCCACCCTTCATGTAGGCTTTGACCCAGCTCAGTATAGTGCTTTTCCCTAGGCTGGTTCGTGGTGAGTACGGAATCGTCCATTGCCGCCCACATTTTTCTGCGAGCAGTCTCTCTTGTTCACCATATTCCAGCTTGTTTGGGTCAAGTAAATCGTGAATAACGCTGAACCGAAAGGCGGCAACCTCCTGTTTTTCTTCTTCT
>JAJSAA010000148.1 GCA_024274995.1 Deltaproteobacteria bacterium | reverse complement strand
GATCAAACAGGTGATTTTTGTCTCTGCCACCCCTGGTGATTTTGAGCTGGAGGCGGCTCAGGGCCGGGTGGTGGAGCAGATTATCCGGCCCACCGGTCTCATGGATCCGGAGATTGAGGTGCGGCCGGTGGACAGTCAGGTAGATGATCTCTTAGAGGAGATTCGCTGCCGCAGCGCCCGCCGGGAGGCGGTATTGGTCACCACCCTCACCAAGCGCATGGCCGAAGACTTAACCGAATATTACGAAAATCTCGGGGTGGCGGTGCGTTATCTCCATTCTGATATCAAGACCCTGGAGCGGGTGGAGCTGATCCGCAATCTGCGCCAGGGTGAGTATAATGTCCTCATCGGCATTAATCTTCTCCGTGAGGGCCTGGATATCCCCGAGGTTACGCTGGTGGCCATTATGGATGCCGATAAAGAGGGCTTTCTGCGCAGTGAGCGTTCGTTGATTCAGACTTGCGGCCGGGCGGCCCGCAACGCCCGGGGCAAGGTGATTATGTATGCCGGGCGGATTACCGGCTCCATGCGTTATACCATTGAGGAAACGGCTCGCCGCCGCCTGATTCAGGCGGATTATAATCAGCGGCACGGTATTACGCCGGCGACTATAAAATCTAAAATTAAGGATATTGTTGCCACTATCTACGAACGGGATTATCCGGAATTACCCGCCATGGCTGCTGAGGAGGAGGGCTGTTACACCAACCTGGCCGATCTGCGCCGCGAGATCAAAAAACTTGATCGTGAGATGCGGCAGGCGGCAGCGGAACTGGCCTTTGAAGAGGCCGCCAGCCTGCGGGATCGGATCAAGAAATTGCGGGAGCTGGAATTGCAATTTTGAATTTGAAATTGACCGAAAATGTCCATAGCCTATAAGTTATCCCTGAAATTAGTGCCGCCGCTTTACAGCTTTCTGGCCAGAGGCCTTTTTGCCACCTGCCGGCTGCGGGAGGAAGGCGGCGGTCATCGTGACGAGGTTGTCGGGGCCGGGAGGCCCTTTATCGCCCTTTTCTGGCATTACTCAGTACTCTGCTCATTGATGATGACCGAGCATACTCCCGCTGTGGCCATGGTCAGTGCCAGCCGGGATGCCGAGTATGTTTCCCGCCTCCTGCGCCGCCACGGCGTGGATACGGTACGGGGCTCCAGAGGTAAGGGCGGTCTCAGAGCCCTGCGGGAGATGATGAGGCAGATGACGGAGGAGGGTAAAAACGCCGTCATTGTCGCTGATGGTTCCCAGGGGCCGCCTCTTGTTCTGCAGGCCGGAGCGCTTCTGCTGGCCTCGAGAACCGGGGCACCCATCCTGCCCGTGGCCTGGGGGATGAAGCGTTATTGGGCCTTTAACAGTTGGGACCGCATGATTCTGCCCCGCCCTGCTACCACCATCCGGGTCTGTTTTGGGGAGCCGCTTTTGATTCCCTCCCCTTTAAAAGCCGCCGATCTTGAGGTGAGACGCCTTGAGGTAGAGGAGCGGCTTTTAACCCTCTATCGGCAGGCCTGGGCCGGGAATGGCCGGGAGCGTCATTAAGGCTATGTCTGCTGAAAGTTGAAATTTCTTTCCTCCTTTACCTTTTATTTCGTATAAATTACTTTAAACCGAACTGATAATCATTTACACTTTAGTAGTGTTCGGTTAGGGACTTGCCTTAATATCAATAAGCTTGTGGATATCCGTCTAACTTCTGCCAGGGCGGATAGATTATAAAAAAGCATTGTGGACTTATAATTCAGCTGCTTATCAGCTTTATCAGAGGGGATTAGAGGAGGGTCTATGTTTAGAGTAATAGTTTTTCTGCCGCTATTGACGCTTTTTCTGCTTTATCCTTTTATCGCGTCAGCTGCGTCTCGGCCCCGGTTACGCATACTTACCTGTGAAGAACCGCCCGTTAATTATGTGGAAGACGGCCGGGTTACCGGGATAAGTACCGATATTGTCCGTGAATTGATGCGTCGTACCAACTCGAAGGGCGTTATTCATCTCTGGCCCTGGGCCCGGGCATATAACACCGCTCTCCATGAGGCCAATGTCGTCCTCTTTACCGCTGACCATACTGCTCGGCGTGACAAACTCTTTTATTGGGTCGGGCCCTTATTTAAGAAGCGCTGGTTTTTTTTGGCTCGCCGGCAGAGCGGCTACCATTTCTCCGACTGGCATCTGGCCCAGGAGGTGAAAAGTATTGTGGTCATGCGCAATGATGCCCAGGCACAATTGCTGCGTAACTCGGGCTTTCGTAATGTCACCGAAGTTGGCCGACATCTTCAGGCCATTCGCATGTTGGCGGCCGGCCGGGCCGATCTTTGGCCTACCTCGGATATGGAGGCCGCTCTCATTGTCCGTCAGGGTGGAATGGCCTGGGCCGGCTTCAGGCAGGCAGCGGTGATTAAGGATGTCTATTCTGCCATTATCATCTCCAAGGGTACGGCCCTTAAGGTGGTGCGTGACTGGCAGCGGGCCTGGGACTCAATGGCCGGAGACGGTACCCTGGCGCTCATTGCTCAGCGCTGGTCACAAAAGCTCAAAATTGATATTCATCCTCAGAGCCGGGTGCTGGTATTTGACGGTCAGCAGGGGACGGCGGAATAATGGGCCTTGGTCATCTTTATCGGCAGTCCCCCCTGCTCACCCGTATGGTACTGTATCTGGCTGTTTTTGGGGTGTTGGTCGTTATCCTCACTACTGTGCTGGGGAGTACTTCTGAATATCGTTATAAAATAGAGCATATTCGCCAGTATATAGTTGGTTTGGGGCAGACCCAGGTTCCGGTGCTGAGCCGTAATCTCTGGACTATGAATGATGAGGCGGTGCGTCTGCAGTTAAGTAGTCTTCTGCAGAATAGAGATCTGGTCTATCTTGAGGTTGCTGATGCCTCCGGTGGTTTGTTCAAGGATGGAGAGCGGCCATCGGCTGGGGAGCCTGTCATTTCGCAGACCTTCCCCCTGATCTATGATGCCAACGGTAGTAAGGTCGACCTGGGCCGTTTTTTGGTATGTGCCACCGCCAAGGGGGCCTGGCGGGATGTGGTGAATGACATTCCTCTCCAGTTGGGCTTGAACGTCGTCATTGTCGTTCTGATCTGCGTCTTTGTTTTCTTTCTCTTTTATTTTATGGTCAGCCGCCATTTAAAAAGGATTGCCTGTTTTGCTGCTGAGCTGGATTTCGACAATCTGGAACGGGAACTTCTGCTGAACCGTAAGTCTCGCTCCCGTCCCGATGAACTGGGGCGTATCGTAATTGCCTTTAATGAGATGCGCCGCCGCCTTATCGCCGACCGAGATATGATGGCCGCTCAGCAGACCAGGCTCCTCGAGGGGCAGCAAAAATATGAGACTATTTATAATGCCGCCTCTGATGCTATCTTTATTCATGATGCCGTTACCGGGGCGGTGGAAGAGGTGAACCTGAGCATGCTGGCTATGTTTAAATGCAGTTATAATGAGGCGTTATCTGGTTTCCCGCAGGAGTTTACCGAGGTTGATGAGATCCATACCCCGCAGTTGGCGCGGCGGCGGATAGAGGCGGCGATAAAGGAAGGGCCGCAGCGTTTTGAGTGGCATGCCCGCCGGAGTACGGGTGAGCCATTCTGGGCCGAGGTCGGCATGCGCTACGCTGAATTTGGCGGTGGGGGGCATGTGGTGGCCGTAGTGCGGGATATTGAGTCCCGCAAGCAGATGGAATTAGCCTTAAAGGCTGAGCAGCAACGGCTTCTGGTAACCATACAGGGGATAGGCGACGGGGTAATTACCACCGATACCAGGGGGCGGATTACGCTGATTAACCGAGTGGCCCAGAAATTGACGGGTTGGCCTCAATTAGAGGCCTGCGGGCGGAGTTTGTCGGAGGTTTTTCATATTGTTAATGAACAGAGCGGCCAGCTCTGTGAAGATCCGGTGAGCAAGGTATTGGCAAGCGGTAAAATCATCGGTCTGGCTAATCATACCGTTCTCATTGCCCGGGACGGCAGCCGGTGCACAATTGCCGACAGCGGTGCCCCGATCCGGGACGGGTCAGGCAGTATAAACGGGGTGGTGCTGGTCTTTAGTGATGTAACGGCTAAGACCCGTTTAGATGCCGATCTGCAACGGGTTAAAAAGCTGGAGGCCGTGGGGGTACTGGCTGGTGGTATTGCCCACGATTTTAATAATATTTTGGCCGCTATCCTTGGTAATATAAATATGGCTCGGCTGGAGTTGGAAGCAGGTTCTAACTCCGGAGTGGATGAGCTGTTGGCCGAGGCTGAACGGGCCTCGTTACGGGCCAAGGGCCTCACCGGGCAGCTATTGACCTTTGCCAAGGGCGGTGAACCGATAAAAGATGTTGCCAATCTTGATGAAGTCATTCGAGATTCGGCCGATTTTGTCCTCCGGGGTAGTAAAGTCAGTTGTCGATACGACTTTGAGACCGGGCTCTGGCCAGTGATGATTGACAGCGATCAGATCAGTCAGGTAATTCAGAATATGGTGATTAACGCTCAGCAGGCCATGCCCCAGGGCGGGGAAATTGAGATCAGTTGCCATAATCATAGTGAGATGGACGGCGATTTTGTCCGTCTGATGATTCGTGATGAGGGGGCAGGGATAGAGCCGGCCGTTATTGATCGTATATTTGATCCCTATTTTACTACCAAGGATGGGGGTAATGGCCTGGGGCTGGCAGTTTCACATTCCATTATCAGTAAACATAACGGGCATCTACAGGTGGAATCGACGCCGGGTAAAGGTACGGTCTTTATAATTGATTTTCCGGTGACGCGGCAAGGCTCGGTAGCGGATATTGGCGGCCGGCAAAAGGCCCAAGCCGCCAATCCCAGGGAGACGGAGGGGGGCACGGTCATGATTATGGATGATGAACGCCCCTTACGTGAGCTGGCCGCCATTATGCTGGGCCGCCTGGGCCATGAAACGGTGAAAACGGCGCATGGCCGTGAGGCGGTGGAGCGTTATCAGGAGATGTTCAAGGCCGGCAAGGCCCCGGAACTGGTTATCATGGATCTGACTATTCCCGGCGGTATGGGCGGCCGGGAGGCGGCCGCTGAGATCCTGGCCTTTGATCCGGCGGCCCGGCTGGTGGTGGCCAGCGGCTATTCCAACGATCCGGTAATGGCCCGCTGCCAGGAATTCGGTTTTCGGGCTGCGATCAGCAAGCCCTATCAATTGGCGGAACTACAGGCGGTGATTAATCAGGTTATGACACTGGCTGATGACGGCCTGTGATGCGAGCCAGCTTGAGGAATTAAGCGAACCATGGTAGACGAGTCGACAAAATGGCCGGGTTGTTGGCGGCCCGCTTTTGATGACTTATACTATGTATATAAGTTTATGGTACTGTCAAATACATTCGATAAAAGCTCTATTGGGCTTATAACCGGGGATAGAATGATTTATCGACTCTCCCTCTGCTGACTTATGACTACTAATAAATCAAAGAACAAGGCTTCTGAAAAGGCGCCGCAGGGATTCGTCCAGAAGATGCTTGATGCGGTGTCTCATCCCTTCTATCTTGTCGATGCCAATAATTATCAGGTGCTGCTGGCCAATGAGGCCAGCGGCTTTCCCGCTGATTACAAGGGGACGCCCTGTTATAAATTGACCCATAACAGCGATCATCACTGTAGCGGTTCCGATCATCCCTGCTCCATCGAAGAGTGCAAACGCACCAAGGGGCCCGTGGTCATGGAGCATGTCCATACGGATGCCCAGGGCGGGGAAATGATAGTGGAAATTCATGCCTATCCCCTTCTCGATGAGCAGGGCGAGGTTAGCCAGGTTATTGAATATTGCCTTGATATCAGCGACAAGAGGGGGCTGGAACGTC